>CAYGKI010000157.1:0-7692 GCA_964350235.1 uncultured Gemmatimonadaceae bacterium
TCGCCGGACGTGGACCCTTCGGCGGACTGGACGGTCATCCAGTGTCAGCGGCCCTACGACCCCCAGGCGGCGGACGCGGCGTACGTCCATGCTCCGGGCGGTACGCAGGATGACGACACCCTCCTCCTGGACGGGCCCGTCACGCCCCCCACGCGGTCCGTGGTGGCCCTCACCGACGAGCAGATCGACCAGGTGGCGTCTTCCTACCTCCAGCTCGACCAGGACCAGAGCCTGAGGCTCGGCAACGTGGTCGCGACCCTGGAAGGGGGGCAGTTCCTCGCGCCGTGGCAGCAGTTCTCCCTCAACATCATCAGCGAGGCCATGGGGGAGAGACCCATCTACTTCGCGTCCAGCGGGAACGCGGCGTCGGCGCTGGGCGTGCGCCCCTACCTCGTGCGGCAGGGGCTGGCGTTCAAGATGATGGACGGGCTCCCGTCGGAGGTGGGAGGGGAGGGCGTGGTTCGGATGGAGAATGCGCCCTACGTCCCCGTGACCGGGGAATGGGTGGACGTGCCGCGCACACGGGCGCTCTTCGACGACGTGTTCGTACACCGTTCCGGCATTCCGGACGCTTGGTCCTTCTGGCCGGATCTGTCCACCATCGGAATTCCCAACTACTACTCATGGGGATACCTGGCGCTGACCCAGGCCGCCGTCCAGGCGGACGCGCCCGAGCTCATCGACCGATACCAGGCCCGCGCGGAAGCGTGGGCCAGGCTGGGGACGGTGGGAACCGAAGCTTCACCCTGAGACCCGGAACGAACATGAGAAGGATCTCCACCCCCGACGCGCCGACGCCCAAGGGTCACTACAGCCAGGCCATCGTTCATGGCGGCGTGGTCTACGTGGCCGGCCAGCTGGCCGTGGATCCGTCCGATCCGGACGCCGATCCCGGAGACGCCGGAGCGCAGACACGCCTCATCTTCAAGAACATCGCGGCCATCCTCGACGCCGCGGGATCGAGCCTGGAGCGGCTGCTCCAGGTCACGATCTACGTGTCCGACATCTCGGCGTGGCCAGCGGTGAACGAGGCTTTCGCCGAGGCCCTGGGGGACCATCGCCCCACCCGGGCCGTAGTCCCGGTGGGAGCGCTGGGCCGCGGACGTGACGTTGAGGTCGTGGCCCTGGCGGCAGTGGACGAGGCGGACTGAGGAACGTCCGGACAGCTCGCTCGCGGGCCCTGAACTAGCCCATCCGCGGCAAGGTCATGTTGTCCAGAAAGAGCCGGTCTCGCGGAGACAGGGTCTGAACCCCGTCGGAGTCGATGCGGTGAAGGAGCCGCTCTACCTCCTCCTGGTTCAAGGGGTGGAGCCCGTCCAGGTCGATGGATCCCCATCGCTCCCGATCCTCCTGGTTCCGGACCCCCATGGAGGAAAAGTGCGAGTTGGGAGCCTCGACCTTTCGCCGCTCCGCGATCCTCCGCCGCTTGCGCGCGGCCCAGACCACGCGCAGCGCGACACCACCCACCACCGTGGCCATGAACAGGCCCAGCATCCACTCACCCATAAGCGCTTGCTACGATTCACCCTTCTCGCTGTCCCGGCCAGGCCGCCCTCCATGGACCGGCCTGCCGAACGGGACTCACCCGTCCGTACATTGTACGACGAGATCCGGACGCGAAAGGTTGCGCCGTATGAGAGGCCCGAAGTGAGCTTCAGTCGGCGTCCCGCGCCGGGACGTTCCGGAGCGCGATCCAACCCGGGCCGGAGGGGACCTGTCGGACGATGGGGCCGGTGGGCATGCCGTCGTCCCGGACCTCCAGCAGAAAATCGAACAGCTCGGGCCGGGCGTCCACGGCCGCCCCGCGGGTGACGAGAAGGATCCTCGGGATCTCGCGCACCAGGGCCCTCAGGAGCAACAGCGTCCTGGTCCGGGTCTCCTCGTCCAATCGATCGAAGGGCTCCTCCACCGGCAGGGAGGCCAGGACCTTCCCCGAAGCGGCTACCAGGGACGCCGCCGCGAGACGGAGCGTAAGCCGGGCCGCCGCCAGATCCTCCTCGGAAAGGGGTTGGAGCACGCCGGCGGTCCCCTGAAGCCGTGCCCGCCCGTCCTCCTCGCTGATGGCCAGGACTCTCCCGCCCGAAACCCGACACAAGAACCGGGAGGCCCGATCCAGCACCAGCTCCCGGGCCCGGGCGAGCCGAGCGGAGCGCACCGCCCTCAGCGCCCGTACCAGCGCGCGCTCGTCGTCGTCGAGCGCTCGTCGCTCCTCCGATGCCTCTCTCGCGGGCGCTCGCCCCCGGAGCCGGATCCGGAGGATCTCCACGCGCTCCGACCCGGCCTCGATGGCCGCGTGAAGCCTCACGGCCTTTCCTTCCAGATCGCGGAGGTGCGCCGGCTTCAGCTCCAGCTGGTTCCAGCGGCTGCGCCACCAGCTCCCGTCCTGGACCACCGCTTCCCATTCCTCGCGCAGCTCGGCGAGCACCTCTTCGTGGTGGCTCGCCAGCACCCGGCCGCAGGTAGGGCACGGAGCATCCGGCCCGGCGTCCTCGAGACGCCGGATTCGAGATCGTAGCTCCCTGGCACGGTCCCGGTAGGCGTGAAGCGTCGTCTCCGCGTCCTGGCGCTCGCGGAGCCAGTCCATCGTCGCCGCTTCCAGGTCTCCGTCCACCTCGGCGGCATCCGCCCGGATCTCCCGGAGGGTCCGCTCGGCCAGTCGAAGCTCCCCCTCCAGGTCCCGTGCCTCGCTGGAGGCCGACGGGAGCGGGGAATGACCGTTCGCGGACCGCGAGCCGTCGTCGGCCACGGGTTCCTCGGCGCCACCCGGGTCGTCGTCAGGCGATACGCCGGCGCGCTCGAGCGCCGCATCGAGCGCCTCCATCCCCCGGCTCGTGGCCACGGCCTCCACGGCCAAGCGCAGGGCGCCATCGAGGGTCTCCGCCTCCGTGCCCCGCCAGAGCCGTTCCAACGGCCCCCCGTCGTCCAATCGACGCCTGACGAGGTCCGCCACGGCCCGCCTGGTCCGTGGCCCGCCCCCGTACACGGCGGTGAGGCCTTCCGGAACGGAGGTGCTCACCCGCCCCAGGCCCTCCAACTCGCCGTCCAGCGTCTCCATGACGCCCAGGGGTGGCCTGCCGTCCTCCACGGGGGTCATCCACCTCGCACCCAACGCCTCCGCATCCGAAGCCTCGACGCCCTCTCGTTGGAGCTCCAGGGCCACCGCCTCCAGAATGCGACGGGTCCCCTCCGCCGGAAGCCACACTTCGGAGGGGACACGCGGCTCACGCCCCGCCTCCACCGCCAGGTGCAGCGCGTCTGCGCGGAGCCGCTCCAAGGGCGCTCCCTGGAGGGCGAGGAGATCCGCGGGCTTCGCGCCCTCCAGCCGCACTCTCACGATCTTGCCGTCGATCCCACCCGGTACCTCCCCGGTCACCTCGAGGACGCGGCGTCGGATCCGCGCGGCGTCGCCCGTTCCGACCTTGATGGGCGCGAGAGCCACCACCGGACGGCCGGGAATGGGATGGAACGTCGTGGTCCCGCGATGGAGATCGACGGTGAGGAACCCCTTCTCGTCGGTGGCCTCGTCCCACGGGTCCAGGGCGACCCGCTCCAGGGACCCGGCGTATCGGACGCGCTCGGCCACCATCCGGCGACGGTGATCACCACCCAGCGCCACGTAGCTCCATTCCGACGCGTCCACGTGGACCCCCACGGGCGCCCCCACGGGGGCCGGGCGAGCGTGCATGACCAGGATGTTCCAGCGACGCCTGGGATCCGGCTCGGGCACCACCGGAGGGTGCCGAACCACGGCCCGGTGCGGGACCAGGCACGCCATGAGATCCAGGCGGTCGATGAGGATGGAGCGGGTCAGCGTAGTGGCCGCCTCCACGTTGGAGAAGGTGTCCAGCACGGCCAGGGCACCGGGGTCCCCGGAACGGCGGGGGGTGTCCCGCGGACCGGCGACCATGAGGACCGGCGTATCGGGGAGCGACGACCGCAGCAGCTCCAGGCCCCGAGCGAGCGCGACCACGGCGCCGGCGGGTGGGTCCGGCCGATCGAATACGTCCCCCGCCACGAGTACCACCTGTGGCGCCACCCGCACGAGCTCGGCCACGGCGCGTTCGAACGCGGCCGAGACGTCCCGCTCCCGGATGTCCATATCGCTCTGGACGCGTCCGTAGGCCCGGAAACCGAGATGAAGGTCGGAGAGGTGGGCTACGATCACGGAGGGCCGGCCGAACCTCCCTCGGCAGCGGTGGCGGCCGGACGGGCGCCAGTCGTCCGGCGCACGACCAGAACCTCTTCCAGGGGCTCGCGCCGGTCGTGACGGCTGGACACCCAGGCGGCATCTCCCACGGACCTGGGGTGGTGGGCGGCTTTGGGTCCCCAAACCAGGGCGCCGTCCGGAGCCAGCGTGTCCAGGAGCTCGTCCCGCGCTCGGCGGGAGAGGGCGACGGAGCCACCCACCGGCTCCAGCACCCGCCCGTCCACGAAGATGAGGTGGAACGCACCGCGAAGGTCGTGGATGGCGTCCTCGAGGTTGCCGACCAGGACCCGCGGTCGCGACGACGCGCTCGCCTCGTCCGGGCCTCCGTCGGCGACGAGCCCGGTGTCGAAGTGCGATCTCCCCAGATCGACCACGCAGTGGGCCCGCTCCAGCACCACCACCTCCGCGGCCCCGAGCCGCTCACACTCCGTGGGCGCTTGAGAAGCGCCACCCCCGACGAAGAGGGCTCGCCATGGACGGTGGGTGGCCGGGGCCAGCTCTCGGAGCACCCTCACGTCCCAGTCCACGGCATCCGCTTCGCCAGCGCCTTCCCCGTCGTCGCGATGGACACGCCTCGAGGCGCGCGTCGTCTGCCCCTCGAGGAGCAGCCAATCGGTCCACGGGGACCCGGCGGGAACGTGCTCCTCCACCCGGACCGGAGGGGGACCCACACATCCTTCGGCGACGACCCGGCGGCGAGGCCGCGAGCCGCGTGCGGCGGCGTACGCCAATCCACCCAGGGACAGAAAGACCAGGCATCCCACCAACAGGGACGAAGGGGTGGGTGCTCGGGGCAGAAGCAGCCCCGTGAGGGCGAAGCCGAGCGCGGCGCCCAGCGCCGCCACCGCCCCCACACCGTCCACCGCACCGGCCTCGGCTTCCCGGCTTTCCCTGGCCAGCCCGATGAAGAGTGCGCCGCATGCGTAGAGGGGAAGACCCGCGAGGAGTGCCAGACCGACACCCTGTGCGACGCGGCCGCTGCCCAACTCGGGGACCAGCGTCCACACCGTCCCGAAGACCGTGGCCGCCAGAAAGGCCAGGAGTGCCAGGAGCCAGCGGCGTCTCAGTCCGTCCACCACCTCCGGCGCGCCGACGGGAAAGCGCAGTCCGGCGGACAGCGCCAGGGCCTCCACGGTGAGCAGTGTGGTGAGGGAGCGGTTGAATCCAGGGCCGGAGTAGAGGAGGAGGGCCATGGCCACCTCGGCGGCTACGGCACTCGCGATCCCCACCACGAAGACCGGTGCCCAGCCCAGGGGATGGCGGGCGGCTCGATTCACGGCCCGACCGACCCGAAGGCGCCTTCGTGATACACCATGGACGGTTGGTCGGTGACGCCCGTCTCCCGGACCAGACCCAGGATGATCGAATGGTCCCCACCGGAGTGGATCTCGTGGAGGTCGCACTCCAGCCACGCCGCGGCGCCCGCGAGAAGCGGGCGGCCAGAGGGCCCGAGGTGCCAAGCCACGTCGTCGAAGCGACCTTCTGAGGGATCGATGGCGAAGCGGCTCGCCACATGCGCTTGGTCCACGGCGAGGACGCTGATGCCGAACCCGTGCGCCTCGAGGATCTTCTCATGGGTGTCCGAGCCCCGATCGATGCAGACCAGGACCAGCGGGGGATCCATGGACACCGATGTGAAAGAGCTCACCGTGAGTCCCCACGGCACCCCCGAGGGATCGGCCACCGCCACCACCGTGACACCCGTGGGAAAGCGCCGCATGACGCGGCGGAAGTCGCCGTTGCTTGCTGCTGGATCCATGATCACCCGTTGGAAGCGCGGAGAATCGGCAGGACGGGCGCCGATCCGTGCTTGCTCCTCGGTGCCTCGCCGCTAGCTTTCGGGTGCACGTGCCGACGCGGCCGAAGACCGCGCGAACCGACCCAAAGACCTTGATGCGACGCCATTTCCTAGCGATTGCGGTGATCTTAACCGTGACCACCGGCTGCGACAACGTAGCCTGGGGCGGCATCGAGGTCAGCGTGGATACCCCCGAGACCGACGGTGCGACGGCCGCGGAGACGGAAGCCGTCGAGGGTACGACGGCCGAGGAGGTCCCCCGCGAGCCCCTGGGTCCCGTGCTCATGGCCGCGGTGCCCGACGAGACCGAGATGACCCTGACGCCCGTGGCCATCATCGGCGCGGGGGGCCTGGAGCCCCTCCCCGAGGAGCCGGAGAGGATCGCTGAGGCTCGCGCGACGTTCGAAGCGGGCTCGGAGTGGGTGCTTTTCGCCGCGGGCGTGCGCGTGGGAACCGCGACGGTGAGCCGCACGACGAGCGCGGTCCAGGGGTGCGGACTGGATTTCCTGGTTGAAGCCACGCCTCAGCTCCTGCCCGCCGCCGTCGGCGGAGACCGCTTCCTGGCCCTCCCGGCCACCGAGTACGGGGAATGGGCATTCGAGGACTACGCTCCGGTGGCGCACACCTACAATCAGCGGGTCGCCTCGCTGGACCTGGGCCGCATGGCTCTGCCCCGCGTAGGCGCTCCCTGGCCGGCGAACGGGATGCTGCCGGTGCGCCGAGACATTCAGGCCTTTCGCCCCCTGGGGGACCAGACCCCGTCGTTCGCCGCGAGCTTCGTGGTCGGTGACGACCTGGACACGACACCGCCGGGCCCGTCAGCCTACGCCCTCTTCCTCATCGCCGACCAGGGCGCCCAGGGCTTCACCGAGCGATTCCTGTTCTTCCGTGGCTCGGACGGGCCCAAGGCCGCCCCGCGTTTCTTCGGTCACCTGGACTGGGACGGTGACGGTGACGACGAGGTGCTCCTCGAGGTCTTCGGGGAGGGCGGTCGTGGGTACCTCGCCCTGGAGCGGGAGGCCGGCGGTGCCTGGGCGACGGCCTTTGCCAGCGCATGCCCCCATACTGCGGGGGCCACGGAGCGTTGATCCGCGGGACGAGGCTCTCGACATCCGTCGGGCGCCGGCACCCACTCCAGGGCTCGGGTCCCTTCCCCATACTCCTCGCGGCCCTGGTCGCGGCCGGATGCTCCCGGGACGCACCACCGCCCCAAGCATCGGAATCGGGGGCCGGGACCGTGGGCACCGCCACCACGGAGATCGTCCTGCAGGACGCTTCCGAGCGAACGGTTCGGCTCGAGGGTCCGGCACGCCGGATCGTCTCGCTGGTCCCCTCTGCCACTCAGACTCTCAGGGAGATCGGGGCGCGGGATCGACTGGTGGGTCGAACCGACTTCGACACCGCAGAGTGGGCGGCCGACCTTCCCTCCGTGGGTGGGGGGTTGGAGCCGAATCTCGAGGCCGTCGTCGCCCTCCGTCCGGACCTGGTGATCCGATTCGCGGGAAGTCAGGACCGGCGCACGCCGGCACGACTGGACGACCTGGGCATCCCCCACCTCGCCGTTCGACCCGACCGGGTGCGCGACGTGCTCGAGGCCGTCCGCATGCTGGGAGCCGCCACCGGCCTCCAGGGTGAAGCGGAGGCCCTCGTGTCCCGGATCAGCGACGGACTCGACCGCGTCCAGGCG
>CAYGKI010000158.1:0-7686 GCA_964350235.1 uncultured Gemmatimonadaceae bacterium
GTTCGCCTACGATGTGGAGGGAGGCGCCGGTACCTTCATGCAGGAGATGGAGCAGCGATTCCTGGCCATCCCTCCGGTGCGTGACGTGGCCGTCACGTCCACCGTGCCGGGCGCTACCGACGGGGTCCTGGCCGCCATCGACATCGACCTGGGATTCACCATCGAGGGCAGGGCGCGGCCCCCGGTGGGTCAGGAGCCCACCGCCGCCATCACACAGATCTCCGCGGGCTTCTTCGAAACCATGGGGATGGAAGTGCTGGAGGGACGGGCGTTCGACGACTTCGACCGCGCCGACGCGGCACCCGTCGTCGTGGTGAACGAGACGCTGGCCAGGCGCCATTTCGGGGACGGGTCGGCGCTGGGAGAGAGCCTGGTGATGGGGTATCAGCCGGTGGCGAGGGAGATCGTGGGTGTTGTGGCGGACGTGCGGCCCCGTGGCCACGAGTCCGATCCGCGCCCGGAGGTCTACTTCCCCATCCAGCAGTTCGGCACCTCCTCGCTGACGTTCGTCCTGCGTGCCGAGTCAGACGCCGCCGCGCTGGCAGACGAGGCCCGGGAGGCGGTGTGGGAGGTCCGGCCCAGCCTCGCCATCTGGGGCGTGGCCACAGTGGAGGAGCTCCTGGGGGCGTGGCTGGAGGACCGCCGGTTCAACCTGCTTCTGCTCGGTGCTTTCGCCGCGGTTGCCCTGGCCCTGGCGGCCATCGGCGTGTACGGGCTGGTGAGCTTCGGCGTGGAGCAGCGCGTCGCGGAGCTGGGCATCCGACGGGTGCTCGGCGGCGAAGACGGGCGCATCCTGGGGATGATCCTGGGGGAGAGCCTACGCCTGACCGCCGCCGGCGTGCTGCTGGGAGGGGTGGGCGCGCTTCTCACTACCCGCTTCCTCCGCGCCATGTTGTACGGGATCGAGCCCACGGATCCCCTCACGTTCGTGGGCGTGGCGGCGGTGGTGCTGCTGGTGGCGTCCCTGGCGTCGCTGGCGCCGGCGGTGCGCGCCGTCCGTGCGGATCCCATGGACGCCATGCGGCGCGATTAGCTGGACGGGGTCCGAAGGGCGTGGGCCGGGCGGGATGGAGTCGCCGCCCGGCCCACCTGCGCGGAGCCCGGGGTCAGGGGCTCACGTCGACGTCGAATCCTCGGGCCTGCAGCTCCCGGAGGGTGGCGTCGGGGCCGGACTCCAGGGGGAGCGATGTCATGAGCGGGCTCGCGGCAGGCCCCGCCGCGGCGGGCGGAATGATGACCCACCGGAAGTTGCGGTCGGGCTGCGAGGGTGCCAGCGGGTCCTGGAGGGTCTCGGGGCTATTGATGTCGCGCAGCATGAATAGCAGCCGGAGGCTACCCTCGCGGACCTCGACCTCGTAGCGCCGCTCCATCCCCGACAGCACGTGCTTGAAGGAGTAGGGGAGTGTCGCCCACATGCCCGATGTGGGCTCCATCCAGACCTGGATGGCGCCGCCCGCGAGGACTGCGGCCGTGAGCTCGGGGACGTCGATGTCGCGATATCGGGCCCGATCTCCGAAAGAAATGCTGCCGGACGACGTGCTGAGGGCCACCTGGATGTGGGTCGCCGACCAGGAGTCCCCCGTGACGAGGAGGGACCCGGAGGTGACGTTGGCCGTGCCCGTCGGCCCCTGGATGCCCTGCGGGCCCTGGATGCCTTGGGGACCCTCCGGACCCTGGGGTCCAGTGGGGCCGGTCTCGCCGCTGCACGCCGCGACCAGCGAGCAGGTAAGGAGCGTGGCGGCGATTCTCACGATGGATTGGTTGGAGCGCATGGATGCCCTTCCGGGTGCGAGGAGTGCGCGCGCCACCATCCTCGGATCCACCCGGCGCGTCGCGAGCCGTCAGGGTATCGACTCGCCTCCGCAGAAGCCACCGGACGGGGAGGGCCGACGGATTCGCCGGGCGCGCCGCCCGGGCCCCTTCACGCCACAGGCCCCGTCACCCGATAGGCTGGGTCACCCGCACGAACGCGTCCATCAGCGAGAGCATGTCCTCGTCGGCCAGGGCCTCACGGACGATGCGTCCCGTGATCCAAGCGGCCACGGCGTTGGCCAGCGTAACGCGACCCAGGCCGATGGCGTCGACGAGGCCGGGGAACAGGACCGTGCCGACCACGAGCTCCGCCGCGGACAGGGCCACGAACACGAGCAGGGGAAGGGCCAGGGTCCGGCGCCTCAGGGCCTCCAGCCGGATGGCGGCGGTGGTGGCCACGGCGCCGAGCGCGACGAACGCCAACAAGTGCACGATGCTGTACCACGCCACCATGTCCAGGCGCACCGGGAGGTCGGCGGCCGGCTCCATCCCGAGGAGGATGGTTGAGCCCAGAAGCGAGGGGGTCAGGAAGGGATCACCCCGGAACGCGTCCAGGGCGAGGAACAGAAGGGCGACGCCGGCACTGGCGTAGGCGCCCGATAGGATCGCGGCGAACATGGCGCGATCACGTGTGGGTCGGAACGGAGGGGATTCCACGTTGGGCTCCGGATGGAGGACTCGATCTCTCATCCGGCACTACACGCGACGGCGCCGCGGTGCATACGGGGCCGGGTTGTCGGATCCTCGTGGATGCCATTAATATTCGTTTGTAGAATTAATTGGCCCCAACAGGATCCCGACCCCATGACAGGGACGTTCCTCGCAGAGTTCGAGCTGTACGTCATGCTCGCCGCAGCCGGCCTGCGGGAGGACGCGTACGGTGCCGCCATGCGGCAGGAGATCGAGGAGCGGACGGGACGCCCGGTGTCCATCGGGGCGCTGTACGCCACGCTGGGACGGCTGGAGGAGAAGGGGCTGGTGATCCGGGAGGAGGAGAACCCGGAGCCGGGGCAGCGCGGACGCCCGCGGAAATATTGCAGGCTCACCCCCGCGGGTGAGGACGCCCTCCGCCACTCCACGGAGAAGCTCCGCCGCATGATGGAGGGGGTCTCCTGGCTGACGGCCCCCGCCGAGGGGCAGTAATGGGCCGGGGATCCGGCGGGGCCGGGACGCCGAGGCTGGCCCGGGCCGTCCTGGAGCGCCTGCTTCCCGCGGAGGACCGGCCCTACGCGCTGGCCGACCTGGAGGAGGAGTTCGAGGCGCGGGCGTCTCGGGACGGGGCAGGGAAGGCCCGACGCTGGTATCGAGGACAGGTGCTTCGCTCCATGGCGCCGCTTCTCCTGTACCGAGGGCGCGCGCGCGGAGGGAGCGGGACGGGGGCACGAGGACGACTGACGGGAGGATGGGGGATGGGGATGCACCAGTGGCTCGAAGACCTGCGTTACGCGGTCCGTACGCTCCGGCGCGCACCGGTGACCGTGGCCGTGACCGTCATCTCCCTGGCCCTGGGGATCGCGGCCGTCACGACGGTCTTCATGGTGTCGGAGGCCATCCTGGCGCCGCCGGCCGCCGGCCTCGACGCGCCCGAGCGACTGGTGAGCGTCTACACCTCGGAAGACGATGGCGAGCTTTACGGCGTCTCGTCGTATCCCGACTTCGAGAGCGTCTCCGCCGCCCCAGCGCTCATGGGGACCGCCCTGGCCGCCGTGCGCCTCGTCTCCATGGATGACGGGGACGGGCCCACCAGGCTGCTCGGCGAAGTCGTCACGGACAACTACTTCAGCGTGCTGGGCATCGCCCCCGCCATCGGCCGGACATTCCTGGAGAGGGAGGGATGGCCAGGTCCCGGGGAGGCCGTGGCCGTCCTCGGCTTCGAGCTCTGGCAGGAGCGGTTCGCGGGCGACCCGGCCGTGGTGGGCCGCGTGGTGAGCCTGAACGGGCAGCCCACCACCGTCGTCGGCGTGGCGCCGGAGGGGGTCATGAGCCGGAGGGTGCCGGTCCGCCCCGACGTGTGGATCCCCCTGGCATCACCTGCGGACGTGGGCCGGGCGGCCCGCGTGGAGCGCCGGGACAGTCGTGAGTATCAGATCGTCGGCCGCCTCGTGGACGGAGCGACCATCGAGGATGTGGGGACACAGCTCGCCACCCTCTCCGCCCGTCTCGCCACCGACCACCCCGAGACCTGGACCGACGCGTCCGAGAGGCCTCGGACCCTGACCGTCGTCTCCGAGCGCAAGTCCCGACTGAACCCGAAGGCCCGAATCGTTCTGGGCGGCGTCGCCCTGTTCTTCCTCGCGGCGGCCGGCACGGTCCTGCTACTGGCGTGCACCAACGTCACCAGCCTCTTCCTCGTGCGTGCCGATCGCCGACACCGGGAGATCGCGGTGCGTCGGGCGCTGGGCGCAGGTCGACGCCACATCGTCCTCATGCTGTTGGCGGAGGGACTCGTCCTGGGGGTCATCGCCGGTGCCCTCGGCATCGCGCTGTCCGGATTCTTCGCCAATGTGCTCGAAGGGCAGGCGCTCCCCATGGATCTGCCCATCCGGGTGGACTTCGACCCGGGTCTCCGAACCTGGATCTTCGCCTTCGCCACGGCTCTGGCGGCGAGCGCCGCCTTCAGCGTCCTTCCCGCCCTGCGCGTCTCCCGGCCGCCGCTCGCCGCCGGCATGCGTACTCCGGGCGCCAACGGCTGGATCGGGACACGGCGCCTGGGCGCCGGGGGCCTCCTCGTGATGGCGCAGTTCGCGTTGGCCCTGGTGCTCCTCTCCGGCGCCGGCCTCTTCGCCCGATCCATGGTGCAGGCGAATCGTCTGGACCTGGGCCTGGATCCGAGCGGGATCGCCGTGACATCTCGGGTGGCGCCCGAGGAGATCGGTCCGGAGGGCCTTCCGGGATACTACAACGACGTCCTCGAGCGGCTCGGGCGGGTGCCCGGCGTGGAGGCGGTCGCCCTCTCGCGGGGGTTGGAGATGACCATCCTCCAGGTGAACGCCGCAGTGTCGCTGGCCTCGACCTCGGGTGGTGTCTCCGACGAGTCCATGCCCGGCTATCGGAACTCGGTGACCGCGGGTTATCTGGAGATGCTCGGGATTCCCATCGTCCGGGGCCGGTCCATCGATGCCCGCGACGCTTCCGGTGCCCCGATGGTGGCGGTGGTCAACGAGACGCTGGCGCGTAGGCTGTGGCCCGGTGAAGACCCGCTGGGCAGAACGGTCACCCTGTCGCCCCGGGCCCAGGGCGCGCGAGACAACCCGGAGCCCATCACCGTGGAAGTCGTGGGCGTGGCCACCGACGGCGTGTATCTGGACGTGGGCGATCCGGCGACCCCGTATCTGTGGACGTCGCTGGAGCAGGACCCGGCTCGGACCCTCGCCGTGACCCTCAAGGGAAGCCGGGTGGAAGATCTGGTTCGGGTGCTTCGTACCGAGCTGCCGCCCTCGCCGGGAGAGGTGCCCATCATGCCGGCGACCCCCTACGAGAGCCAGCTGGCGCTCCAGACCTTCCACCTGCGCATCGCATCGAAGGCGCTGGGCTGGGCGGGTGGCTTCGGGCTCTTCCTCGCCCTCATCGGCGCCTACAGCCTGATCTCGTTCAACGTGGCCCAACGCACCCGGGAGATCGCCATCCGCAGGGCCGTGGGAGCCGACTCCGCGGAGGTTGTGCGCAGCGTGATCCGACAGGGACTGGTGCTCGCCGGCGCGGGGCTCCTGCTGGGGCTGGTGGTGCTGGTGCCCGCGGCCCGACTGCTGAGGAGCGTGCTCATCGGGGTGGGGCCCGCCGACCCCATCGCCATCGGTGGCGGGGCCGTCCTGCTTCTCCTCACCGCGACTGTCGCCACGTGGATCCCGGCAAGGCGGGCGGCGCGGGTGGACCCCATCGAGGCGCTGCGGAGCGACTGAGCTGGTCAGCTGGGACCGGGATGGTCTTCAAGCCGAGCGGACGCGACCCAGCCCGCCGTCCACGCCCAGGGTCTGGCCCGTCACCCAGGCGGCCTGGTCGGAGAGGAGCCAGGCGATGGCGCCGGCCACGTCCCCCGGCTGTCCCACCCGTCCCAGGGCGTGCATGGCCACCGACGAGGCCAGCGCCTTCTCGTTGCTGGTGATGCGCTCGGTGAGGGGCGTGTCCACCAGGCCCGGGGCCACGGCGTTGATGCGGATGCCGGCTCGCCCGTACGTGGCGGCGGCGGAGCGCACCAGCGCGTCGATGCCGCCCTTGGCCGCGGCGATGGCCTCGTGGTTGGGGAGGCCGATGGCCGCGGCGGCGGTGGAGACCAGCACGATGGAGCCGCCGCGGTCCCGGTCCATGGCCCGGGTGGCGGCCCGCACCACCGCGAAGGCCGAGGTGAGGTTGGCCGAGAGCGTCTCGTCCCACTCGGATCGCTTGGTGATGTGGGCGGGCTTCAGCAGCACCGTGCCCGCGCAGTTCACCACGCCGTCCAGGTGGCCGAAGCGCGCCTTGGCCTGGTCCACGGCGTCGGCCACGGCGTCGAAGTCGGAGGCGTCGGCGGGGAGGGCAGGGGCGTCGAGCTCGGAAGCCAGCTCATCCAGGCGGGCTTCGTCGCGGCCGGAGACGGCCACGCGGTGGCCCTGGTGGGTGAGCCGGCGGGCCAGGTCGGAGCCCACGCCGCCGTAGGCTCCGAAGATCAGGTATGTGCGGGGGTCGTGGCTCATGCTGTGCGGGGCGGGAGGCGCCTTTCGGCTGGGGTCCGTGAACTCGTCGCCCTGTCTACACGCGGCGGGCGCCGGGTGCATAGAGGTGCTTGGATCGGGACTCCCGTGCCATGAGCGACCCGAGCCCGGTCAGATCCGCTGGTGGTCGGCCCTCCAGCTACGCACGGCCGCTTTGACCGACTTCCGGTCGGCGAGCTCGCCGTCGAGCACGCGGCGGACGAGGCTCTCCAACTCGTCATCGGAGGCGAATCGGAGGCCGATGATGAGGTCAGTGGGGATCTCGTCCATCCGGTCTCGCAGGTCTCCGAGAAGGCGCTCCATGCGGATCCTCTCTTCCAGCCGGATGACCCGGTCCTGCACACCCAGGGGGAAGGCGCGGGCGAAGAACGCCGCGAGAATGACGACGACGGCGAACACCAGCGTCATCAAGGCGCCCCACGAGAACGCCGTGACGGTCACGTAGGCGAAGTAGACCGTAGGCACGACCAGGAACAGGGTGGTCCAGTAGTGATAGAGCGGGACCATCTTGGCGTGACTGGCGAAGCTCTGAGATGGCTGGGACATGATTGGGCTCTCCGGGGATGAGCGGGACTGCGCAGAGTGCGCAACGTCTCGCCCGGCGGCCCCGGGCGCCAGCGGCTTCGCGTCGGACCCTGCGCCCCTTCTTCCGGTCGTGGAGCGACCTACGGCGGCCGAGTACCAACGCCGAGGGTCGTCGGGCCCCGACGCCTATGGTGTTGGTCGGTCAGGAGCTACTCCTGCCGGAGTACGCTCATCGGATCAAGAGAGGTCGCGCGCAGCGCGGGCACCAGGGTCGCGATTAGAGCCGTGCCGAGGATTCCGATGCACGTCAGCGCCAGCGTTGCGGGATCGGTCGGTTCGATCCCGAAGACGAAGGATTCCATCAGCCTGGTGGCGGGGACGGCAGCGGCCAGACCGAGGGCGACGCCGACCGATACGGGTGTCATGCCGCGCCGCACCATCTGGACGGTGAGTCTGTCGTCGCCGGCTCCGAGCGCCTTCCGGATGCTCATCTCCCGGGCGCGCTGCTCGAACACCCAGGACAGGGTGCCATACACACCGACGAGCGCGAGCAGAAGGGCGGCCCCCGCCAGACCGGCGAGCAGCGAGGCGTAGAATCGCGGGCCGGCGATGGAGGAAGCGCGGTACGTGTCCAGGGTGCCGGTGGAGAGCGCGGGCACGC
>CAYGKI010000159.1:0-7673 GCA_964350235.1 uncultured Gemmatimonadaceae bacterium
GCGCCCGCTCCTCGAAGTGGACGCCGACGACGATGTCAGCTGTGAAGCCGATGGCGAAGCTCAGGTGGCCCAGGGTCATGGAAGGGGTCGCCCACATGCCGACGAGCGCTCCCGTCATGATGGGGTGACGGTCGAAGCGGTACATCCAGCGCTCCTTGAAGGGCACCTCGGATACGGGTTGCCCCCGGAAGTGCTCATAGACCTGACGGAGCCCGAAGAGCTCGAAGTGGTCGATGGCGAAGCTGGCCAGGAAGAGGTAGCTCCAGCCGGCGACGGCGATTCCGGTGACGGCTGTCCGAAGGGCGGGGCTCTGGATGGCCCACACCGTCTCGGGCATGGGTTGCCAGAGCAGGCAGACCGGGATCCGGAAGACGCCGGTCGCCACGAGGTAGATGGCCCGCTCGACGGCCGGAGGGATGACGCGGGTCCATCGCTCCTTGAAGCCCTTCCTGGCCATGACGGTGTGCTGGAGCCCGAAGGCCAGGAGCAGCGCTGCGTTCACCAGCAAGGCCATACCGACGCCCTCCACCCTGAACCCGCTCAACCCGAACGGGACCACCCCCAGCATGATCAGGATCCAGAAGACCAGCGCCGCCACGCCGATCAGGTACGAGGCCAGCCCGTAAAGGAGGACGGCCCAACGGCCCCAGCATGATCCTGCTCTCGCCTCGTTCACGGACGTCCGGTCTGCGCTCATCTCCATCCCTCCTCGGGGGTCCGGCTGCATTCGGTCCCGAGGGCGACCGGCGGACTCGGGTCATCGAGCCCGGCGGCCCCGCCTCGGTACGGGTCAACCGGGAGTACAGGAAGTCGGGCGGGATTGGCTCACGATGCCGAGCGTGGGTCGTCGGGGGGGCTCGGATCCGGCTCGCCGGGGCGGTGGGAGAAGGGTGGGGCATGTGAAGACCATCGGCGGCGTGTAAGATTCCGTTCTCGCCTTCGGGGCCGCGAATCCCGAGAGACCTTCCCTTCGGAGCACCACCGTGTCCAACGACGACGCCCCATTCGCCGTACGCGCGTCTGGCCTCGTGAAGCGCTTCGGCACGCTCACCGCGGTGGATGGCCTGGATCTCCGGCTCCCACGGGGGACGTGCCTGGCCCTTCTGGGTCCAAACGGGGCCGGGAAGACCACGACCATCGAGATGCTCGAGGGGCTCACGCGTCCCGACGAGGGAGCCATCGAGATCCTCGGGCGCACGTGGGCCGAAGACCCCCAGGCGATTCGCGAGCGCATCGGCGTGCAGCTCCAGGAGACGCGGCTGCAGGAGAAGGTCACGGTACTGGAGACCGTGCGCCTCTTCCGGAGCTTCTACGAGCGTGGCCGCGACCCGATGGACGTGCTCGAGATCGTGGAGCTCACGGAGAAGGCCAGCGCCCGCGTCGAGACGCTTTCCGGTGGCCAGCACCAGCGACTCAGCCTCGCGTGCGCGATGGTGTCGAGTCCGGAGATCCTGTTCCTGGACGAGCCCACCACCGGTCTCGACCCCCAGTCCAGGCGACGCGTGTGGGAGATCGTCGACGGCTTCAAGTCCGACGGGGGAACGGTGCTCCTCACCACCCACTACATGGAAGAGGCCCAGCGGTTGGCGGACGACGTGGTGATCGTCGATGCCGGCAGGGTGATCGTCGAGGGCTCACCGGCCGCGGTCATCGCCAGCCTGCACGCGGAGAGCATCGTCGAGCTGTACCCCCGGGACGGGGACGGACGGCGGCTCGAGGAGCAGGCGCTGGGCCAGCTGGCCGGGGTCACCGAGGTCCGCCGGGAAGGCTCGGCGTTCACCCTGGTGGTGACCGACACGCAGGCCAGCGTCGGAGCCGTGCTGGCACACCTGGCCGACATCGGCGTGGAGCTCGAGTCGCTCCAGACCCACTCACCCACGCTCGAAGACGTCTTCGTGGCGCTCACCGGGAAGCACCTGCGCGATGGCTAGCCCTTTTCCACGATGGCCCGAGCTGGTCCAGCTCACCCGGCAGCGGACCCTTTCGTTTCTCCGTCAGCCCGAGGCCGTCTTCTGGGTGTTCGCCTTCCCGCTGGTCCTGTCCGCCGTCCTGGGATTCGCGTTCCAGGGCCGCGAGCCGGCGCCCAGCTTCGTCGGCGTGGTGGGGTCGCCCGGGGCATGGACGGAGCGCCTCGAGGCCGACCCGCTCATCCAGCTCACGCGATTCGAGAGCGTATCCGAGGCCGAAAGGCGTCTGGCCGGAGGACACATCGATGCCCTGGTGCTGTCCGTCGAGCCGGCCGAGCTGCGTCTCGACGCGGCGCGTCCGGAGGCCGAGCTGGCCAGGCTGCGCGTGCTGGTCGCGGTGGGCGGTGTGCCCGCCGAGGCCCTGGAGATCCGCCCGGTCACGGAGCATGGCGCGCGTTACATCGATTTTCTCTTTCCGGGGCTCCTGGGGATGAGCCTCATGGGAACCGGCCTATGGGCCATCGGGTTCGCCGTGGCGGACATGCGCCAGCGCAAGGTGTTGAATCGTCTCCTGGTGACGCCCATGATGCGGTCGTCGTTCCTGGCGTCCTTCCTCACCTCCCGACTCATGTTTCTCGCCGCGGAGCTCGCCCTCATCACGGCGTTCGGCGTGTGGGTCCTGGGGGTCCCGCTCCGATCGTCGATCCTGGCCTTCACGCTCGTCAGCATCATCGGCGCGCTGGCGTTCTCGGCCGTCGGGCTTCTGGTGGCATCGCGAGCCCGGACCATCGAGGGTGTCTCGGGCCTCCTCAATCTGGTCATGGTGCCCATGTGGCTGGGATCCGGGGTCTTCTTCAGCTACGAGCGCTTTCCGGAGGCCATCCATCCGCTCCTGCGCGCCCTGCCGCTCACGGCGCTGAACGACGCGCTGCGCGCCGGAATGATCGACGGAGCGGGCTTGGTGGAGGTGATGCCCGAGATGGCGGTCCTGGGTGTGTGGGCCACCGTCTCATTCGGGGTGGCGCTCAAGCTGTTCCGCTGGACCTGACGCCCGGCCCGGGTGGAAGCACCCCATGCGCCGCGTCTCACGGAATCCCGCGGCCACTTTACGCGGCGTGTACGCTCTATGTAGCGTGACCGTCCAACCCTGATCCCGAAGGAAGGAGAGGCGCCTCCCATGCCCCGCATCCGCTCCCTGGACCCGCGCCGCGCTCTTCGTAGCGCGCGCACCGCCCTCGGGCCGCTCATGGCCGTTCTGGTCGCTCTGGCCGGCAGCCCGCTGCTTTCGTCGGCCCAGGCGCCGCTGAGTCCTCCCGATGCGTTCCCGATGGAGCTTCGCACCCATGCGGAGCGAACGGGATTCCAGGAGCTCACCGTCAGCGAGGACGTGGTGGCGTTCTACGAGGCCCTGGCCCGCCATTCGGACGATGTGCGCGTTCGCGAGATCGGTCGCACTCGCGAAGGGCGGCCGATGCTCAGCGTCACGGTGGCTCGGCCGGCGGTGGCCGAGCCGTGGGAGGCACATCTGTCCGGGAAGCCCGTCGTCTTCATCGGGGCCCAGGTGCACGGCAACGAGCCGGCGGGGAAGGAGGGCCTGATGCTCTTCGCCCGGGAGCTCGCGCTGGGGAACGCCCAGGATCTGCTGGAAGACGGCGTCTTCGTCTTCGTGCCTCAGATCAACCCGGATGCCGCCGAGGCGGGGGAGAGCGGGACACGCACCAACCCGGCCGGTTACAACGTGAATCGCGATTACGCGCGGCTCGTGAACCCGGAGACCCGCGCGGTGGTGGAAGCGGTGCTCAACCCGTGGCGGCCCCACGTGACGGTGGATGCCCACGAGCTCACCGGTGCCCACGCCTATGATTTCTACGCCCTTCACCCCAGCCACCTGTCCACGCCCGAGGCCGTCCGCGAGATGGCGGCGGGGCCGGCGACCGACGCCGTGCGCAGCGCCATCGAGAGAGGGGGCTTCACGTACTTCCCCTATCACCTGCTTCCTTCGGACCCGACGACCATCCCCGACGAGGGGATCCTGGCTGCCGGATACGGGGTGCGGATCCTGCGCAGCTACGGAGGGGTCCGGGGCGCGGTGAGCCTGCTCTTCGAGAGCCGGCGGGACGCCGATCCCACCCAGCGCATCGAGGAGCGGGCCCTCTGGCACTATCTCGCCATGGAGGGTGTGTCGAGATGGGCCGTGGAGAACGGGGACGAGGTCATGGGCGCCGTGGCCGAAGGGCGGGCGGCCACCGAGCGACTCGGGAGCGTATACGATGCGGCGGATACCATCGTGGTGCGCGCCGATCTGGTGCCCGGGGACCCCGTGGCCTACCGGACGCCGGAGATGCGGGCGCGGCCGAACGGGCAGGGATACGAGCCCACGGGACGGGTGCTGGAGCTGGAGGTTCCCTTCCGCAACCGCATCCAGGGCGTGGTGGTCCGGCCACGGCCGGTGGGGTACGTGCTGGAAGCGCACCGTGGTGACCTGGCGGAGGAGCTCGTCCGGCACGGGCTACAGGTGGAGCGATTCGAGGGGCCCATGGACATCCCGGTCGAGAGCTTCGTGGTGGACTCGGTCCAGGTGGCGGAGCGACCCGCCGAGGGCTACTACGAGCGGTCCATATGGACGAGCCTGGAGGAGCGCACCGAGTCGTTCCCCCAAGGCGGCTACCTGGTCCGTGCAAGTCAGCCCATGGCGGGTCTGGCTTTCGCCCTCCTCGAGCCGGAGGACATCGATTCCTTCGGCAGCGACGGCCGTTACGACGCGGAGATGAACGAAGGCGAGCCGCTCCCGGTGCACCGTCTGCGAGAGATCCCGGAGATGATCACGCGGCTCGTCGCGCCGTAGCGGCGATGAGGCGCGGGGACGCGGGTGGTGCCCCACCGGGAGGGACCGGCACGCGCGCTGGGGACGGGTGCCGAAGGTCGCTACCCGCCGATGGTCAGGGAGGCGACAGGCTCGCCTCGACGTGGATGGGAGCCGCCCGCCGGAGTGTATTGGCGGCGATGCATCCTCGTTCGGCGATGGTGACCAGCTTCTCGAAGAGATCGTTGTCGTCCCCTCGTGCGCTGACCTTGAGCGTATAGGCGGTCATGCGCACGGGCGTCCCCTCCAGGACGGCCGCGGCCTGGACCCGAACGTCCCTGATGTCGGCGTCTCGCGCTCCGATGGCAGCGAGCAGGTTGCTCATGAAGCACCCTGCAAGTCCCACAAGGATAAGCTCGCCACCCATGGGGCCGCGGTCGGTCCCGCCCTTCTCCACGGGCCGGTCGACCGTAAGGCTGTGTACCCGAACCGTGGCGTGGCTGGTGATCTCCTGAAGTTGCCGAACCTCTGCTTCGATCGTCCGAGTCACCGGACCTCCTGGGTGAGGGGGATGGTCGCCGAGACCGCATGGCTGGAGCATCGCCGATCCCAGCGGAAGGTGCCACCCGTCCCGCGATCCTACCCTCAATTGCACGAACGGGAGCTTGCGGCGCCGAGTCGGACGCCGACGGCGTAGCGGCCGTGGTTTCCAACCCATGAATGGTTCGGGCGGCTGTCGACCCACGGGTCGGATCGTCCGCGGCCCCACGCCGACGACGGAGCAGGGCCGACGCGTGGAACAACGCGGCCCTGTCGGCGTTCTTGATGCGCTCGCCGTGCTCAGGCGCTCCCGCGAGGATCCGCCGTGCCCGACGTCCAGACTCGCCCGCTCAGGAGCAAGCACCCGTGACGGAGCTCGACATCGTCTTCTGTGGGACCGGCTGGCTACCCATGGTGGACGCCGTCCGTGAGAGACTCCCCGCCGGCGCCACCGTCCGCGTCCGGGACTACGATCGCCCCATGGCCGAGGAGGTGGCCGACGCCCACGTCATCCTCCCCTCCAACGGTCGCATCGACGCCGCCTCCATCCGCGGCGCCCGGAAGCTTAGGCTCATCCAGCAGCCCGCCGTGGGGGTCGAGGTGGTCGACCTGGAGGTGGCCAAGGCCTGCGGCGTGCCGGTCTGCAACGCGCCCGGGGCCAACGCGGACGCCCTCGCCCAGAACGCGCTGTTCCTGATCCTGGCGCTCGCCCGGCGGCTTCCCGAGGCCCGTCGTGCCTTCGCCGAGCGCCAGGTGGGCGTCCCCCTCGGCCGCGAGCTCACCGGAAAGGTCCTGGGGGTCATCGGCCTCGGCCAGTCGGGTACGCGGCTCGCGGCGGCCGCCGAGGCCCTGGGGATGGAGGTCGTCGGCGTGCGCTCGTCCTCGAGCCGCGTGGCGCTCGAGACCTTGTTGTCCCGCGCCGACTTCGTGAGCCTGCACTGCCCGTTGACCCCCGAGACCCGTGGTCTCCTGGGCCCGGCGGAGCTCGGCCTCATGAAGCCCGACGCGGTCCTCGTGAACTGCGCGCGCGGGCCCATCGTCCAGCGGGAGGCTCTGGAGCTGGCTCTCTCGGAGGGGAGGCTCGGGGGCGTCGGGCTCGACGTCTTCTGGGAGGAGCCGTGGGACCCCGACGACCCGCTCTTCGCCCGTGAGGACGTGGTGACCCTGCCGCACGTAGGTGGCTCTACCGTGGAGGTGTTCGCCAGGGTGGCCGATCTCGTGGCCGAGAACCTCCGCCGACTGCTGGCGGGCGAGGAGCTGCTTCACCGGATCGTGTGAGGCGCGTCGAGCACGGAGCGCTGCCCTGGGCCGCGAAGCGTTCCCGTGCCCCGGCACCCTGTGGGCCCTCGGATGGCGTGACGGCGGGACCCAAGTCGCGTATCCTCAGATCACGTCGGCCCAGCGCCGCGTTCTACCCCGACCTCGAGGACGACCCGAACATGAGCATCCTGATCATCGGCGGCACAGGAACCGTGGGCACCGAGGTGGTGCGCGCGCTCACCGACAGGGGCGAGCAGGTCCGCGTCCTGACCCGCTCGCCGGACAAGGTGAAGGCGCTGCCCGGTTCGCCCGAGGCCGTCGAGGGAGACATGACCGATCCCCTCAGCTTCGAGGGAGCGTTCCGGGGCAGCGACGCGCTCAACCCCGTTTCCCAGACGGAGCTGCAGGAGGGGCTCTTCGCGCTGGAGGAGGCCAAGCGCGCGGGAATGGAGCACATCGTGTACCTCTCCGTGCAGCAGGTGGAGAAGGGACCGCATCTGCCGCACTTTGCCTCCAAGATCGCCATCGAGGCCGCGCTCAGGGCGTCCGGCATCGCCTTCACCATCCTCAGGCCCAGCAACTTCCACCAGAACGACTACTGGTTCCGCGACCCCATCGTCGAGCACGGCGTCTATCCCCAGCCTCTGGGCCCCGTGGGCGTGTCCCGCGTCGACGTCCGCGACATCGGTGAGGCGGCGGCCAACGCCTTCTCGGACCCGCGCCACCGAAACCGGACCTACGCCCTCGTGGGGCCGGACGCCCTCACCGGCGCGGACTGCGCGCGCATCTGGGCTGACGCGCTGGGACGGGACGTGGGCTACATGGGAGACGATCTCGAGGCCTGGGAGCAGCAGATGCGCCAGGGGATGCCCGCCTGGATGGTCTACGACTTCCGCCTCATGTACGCGGTCTTCCAGGAGCAGGGGTTGGTCGCAAGCGAGGCGGAGCTGGACGAGACGCGCACCGTGGTGGGGGCGGAGCCCAGGAGCTTCGAAGCGTTCGCTCGGGAGACGGCGGAGGGGTGGAGCTGACCTTCCACCCACCATCTGCCCATGGCCCTCGCTTCCACCGCCGCTGAAGTCGCACGGGACCTGTCGCTTCCCGCCGGCGACGTGGCCCGGGCCCTCGCCCTCTTCGACGAGGGCAACACGCTGCCTTTCATC
>CAYGKI010000160.1:0-7647 GCA_964350235.1 uncultured Gemmatimonadaceae bacterium
CAGCAACATGCGGCGTGGCGCCTTACAGGCGGTGCGCGGGCGCTGCAACGGGGCCATCGCCCTACGCATCCTGGAGGCCGCGGACAGCGCGGCGGCTTCGGCGGGCGGGGCGGCCGGGTGATGCCGGAGCTCCGGATCGCCGGGCGGACGGTGGGGCCGGACCACCCTCCGTTCATCATCGCCGAGGCGGGGGTCCACCACCGGAACAGCGTCGAGCTGGCCCGGGCGTACATCCTGGCCGCGCACGGCGCCGGCGCCGACGCCATCAAGTTCCAGACCTACAAGGCGGACCGCCTCACCACCCGGTGGGCGCCGGCCTATTGGGACGCAGATCCGTCCCGGACCCAGCACGACATCTTCTCCGAGCGGGACAAGCTCACCGAGGACGACTACCGCGGGCTCTTCGGGTACGCGAAAGAGGTGGGCATCGAGCTCCTTTCCACGCCCTTCGACGACGACGCGGCGCGGATGCTCCATGGGCTGGGGATGTCGGCGTACAAGATCGCGTCGGCGGACCTGACGGACTGGCCGCTCCTCCGCGCCGTGGCCGAGCTCGGAAAGCCCATGCTGCTCTCCACCGGGGCTTCGCGGTTCGACGAGGTGGGGGAGGTCCTGGCGCGCCTCCAGGCGTACGACGTGCCGGTGGGGATCCTCCACTGCACGCTGTCCTACCCCACGCCCCTGGCCGCGGCGAACCTCCGGCGCATCACCGAGCTGAGGCGCGCGTTTCCCGACGTCCTCGTGGGATACTCGGATCACACCCAGCCCCAGGACTCGGAGCTGGCCTGTCCCCTGGCCGTGGGCCTGGGCGCCTGCGTGGTGGAGAAGCATTTCACCCTGGATCGGTCGCTGCCCGAGGACGACCACTATCACGCCGTGGACCCGGAGGGGCTGGAGCGCCTGGTGAGGGGATGCCGGGACGCCTGGACCATGACCCGGGACTACGCCGAGATGACGGACGTGGAGGCGGCGGCCCGGGAGCGCGCTCGCCGGAGCATCGTGGCGGCGCGGCGCATCGAGGCGGGGGAGCGCCTGGGCCCCGAGAACATCGACTTCAAGCGGCCCGGCACGGGCCTCACTCCCATGGTCGTCGACGACGTGATGGGCAGACGCGTCCGGCGGGCGTTCGAGCTCGACGAGCTGATCCTGCTCGAGGATCTGGAGTGAGCGTCACGGCCACCGGAGGTGCGCGACGGAGCTACGCCGTGGGGCCGGACTGCGGTGTCGCTTTGGTGCGCGATTCGGAAGCCTCCCCGCTCATGAGCGCCATGGAAGAGCTCTTCGCGCCGTTCGAGATCCAGGGCGCGGCGTCCCAGACGGTGCTGGAGATCGCCGAGGGGATTCCTGCGCTGGGCGAGCCTGGATTCCGGGCCGGGCGTGTTCGGGTTCGTCCGTCCGCCATCGACGTGACGGGCGCTCGTTTCGACTACCGCTTCGAGACGGGAGATCCGACGAACCGGCTCCGGCTGAGGATGAAACCGAGGCGCCGGCGCGGGGGGGAAAAGCGGTGGGCCGGGAGCGTGGACGAGGCCACCTCCTATCACGGCCTCTGGGCCTTCATGCACGTGGCGCTTCTCCGACACAGGTGCGGATTCGTGCACGGGGGAGCCGTGGTTGGTCGGGACGGGGGCAGCCGGCTCCTCGTGGGGGCCGGGGGCTCGGGGAAGACAAGCACGACGTTGGCGCTCATCGACGGGAGCGGATGGCGCTACCAGGCGGAGGACTTCGCCCTGCTCGACGACGCGGGGCGGACCTTTCTCTCCCCCCGGCCTCTCACGGTGTACCACTCGGACGTTCGTTGGAACAATCCGGTGCTGACGCGCTACGAGGCGGACCTCCCGCTGCCTCGGAAGCTCGCATGGCGCGCCGCGTCCGCCGTGGGCCGCAACCCGCGGCACCGGGTCCGATTCGACAGGCTCTTCCGTGAGGATCAGGTGGAACGGCGCCCGGCGGAGCTCGCCGAAGTGTGGATGATCCGAAGGACCACGGCCAACGGCGTCCTCGGGGCCGAAGAGATCGCGCCGGCCGACATGGTCGAGCACCTCCTGGGCGCGTCCGCGAGGGAGCTGTTCGCGCTCCATGAGCCCATGACCCAGGCGCTTGCCGCCATGGGTCCGGAGACGCCTGGCGCGTTCACCGTGGAAGGGACGCTGTCGGCGACCCGATCTCTCTACGCCCAGGCCCTGACGGGCGTCCGATGCGTACGGATCACGGCGTCGGAGGACGCATCGCCACGAAGCATCGCCCGTCTCATCGATCCGAATGGGTGAGCCCGGCGGTGAAGAGCTGGCCGGGTTTCTCCGTGACCACGGGCTCACCCGGGTCCGGGACCTGGTGGTCAGCGGCCGCAAAGGGCAACACACCCTTCTCGTGGAGGACGCCCGGGGGCGCTTGATGGTGCTGAAGCACCGGGCCCGGCGGGACGGGAGCCCGTTCCGCGAGCGTGAGGTGTATCTCGAGCTGCGGACGCCCCACATGCCGGAGCTGCTGGACTCGGGTCCCACGCATCTGCTCCTCGCTCATCACAGGGGCGAGAGCCTGCGGGATCGCTTGGCCTGTGGCTCCCTTTCCGACGCCGAACGGCGAGCGCTGGTGGGGGCCCTCGTCGAGCCCAGGGCTTCGGACGAGCCCGCCCGCGTGGCAGATGTGCGCCGAGCCCTGGCCCGCGCCCTCATTCGCCTCCTCGGCAGCGGACCCAGGAGCGCCCCCGTGGGGCCCGGCTGGCGACAGGCCTTCCGCCGCTTCCTGGCCCGAACGGTCCCCGTGCTTCTCGGATCCACGCTCGAGCGGCGGGCCCGGGCGTCGGTGGCGCTCGGCCCGTCGGTCCACCAGCACGGTGACCTCCATATGGACAACGTCTGGATGGAGCAGGAGGGGCGGGTGCTGGTGATGGACTGGGAGGACGCCTTCGTGGGGACGCCGATCTGCGACTGGCTGTACTTCTGGCCGCAGGTCCTGCGGATGCCCGACGGAGAGGCGGCATACCGGCTCTTCCGGTCGGAGGCTGGCCGCACGTCGCCGGCTCAGCTGGCCCTGTTCGACCGGCTCCTTCCCTTCTACGACTGGGCGGCGAGGCGGAACGCGCGCTTCGCCGCGCCCGACCTGCGTCACCCGTGAGCGCCGCGAGCAGCCTCTTCCGCGGGTTCTCCGTCTACTTCGGGGCATCGACCCTGAACCGGGCGCTTCCGTTCTTCCTCCTGCCGGTGCTCACCCGCTACCTGTCGCCGGCGGAGTACGGCCTCCTGGGCATCTACCAGGTCATGATCACCATGACCGTGCCGTTGGCCGGCATGCAGATGCACAACAACATCACGCGGCGCTTCTTCAGGATCAGCAAGGAGGAGATGGCGCGCCTGGTGTTCAACCTGCTGCTGGTGCTGGCCACGGCGACGACGCTGCTCCTCGCGGGGCTCACCGTGTACGTCTGGGCGGGCGGGACGCTCTTCTCCATCC
This sequence comes from uncultured Gemmatimonadaceae bacterium, assembly GCA_964350235.1. GTDB lineage: Bacteria > Gemmatimonadota > Gemmatimonadetes > Longimicrobiales > Gaopeijiaceae > JAWLHJ01. Next base: position 3,454 of record CAYGKI010000160.1, read on the forward strand.
CCCAGCGGTGGATCTACTCGTTGCCCGTCGTGGCGTGCATGAACATGACCAACGAGTTCCACCTGACCATCCTGAGGAACCAGAAGCGCGCCCTGACCTTCGGCGCCTACGAGGTGGGGCGTACCGTCCTCAACCTGTCGGTGACGCTGGCGCTGGTTGTGGCGCTGGGGTGGAACTGGGAAGGGGCGGCCATGGGCGTGCTCGTGGCGGCGGTGGCTCTGGGGACGGTCGGGGTCGTCCGGCTCTGGGCGGAGGGGTACGTCCGACCGGAGGCGGACGCGAGCCAGGTACGGGAGATCCTGGGCGTATCCGTGCCCCTGGTCCCCCACGCCCTGGGCAGCGCCGTCATCGCGCTGAGCGACCGCCTCTTCATCGAGCGGATGGTGGGGATGGACGCGGTGGGCGTGTACGTGGTCGGGTACCAGTTCGGGATGGTCATGACCCTCTTCGTCACGGCGTTCAACCGCAGCTGGTCGCCCTGGCTCTACGAGCAGCTTGCGGAGATCACCGAGGAGCGGAAGCGCCAGGTCGTGCGGGGGACCTACCTCTACGGCGCCGCGGCCGTGGTCCTGGCCGTGATGGTGACGCTTGCTTCGCACGTGCTCATCCGGCTCATGACCACCTCCGATTTTCACGAGGCCACGGTCTTCGTAGGCTGGGTCGCCCTGGGGTATGCTTTCAACGGGCTTTACACCATGGTCTTCCCGTACATGGTCCACGTCGGGCGCACGGCCTTCCTGGGCATCATCAGCATCTCGGTGGCCGCCGTGAATCTCCAAGAGAACTACTGGTTGATCCGGCTCAACGGGCCCGTGGGCGCGGCCCAGTCCACGACGCTGTCGTACGCGCTCATGTTCCTCTGTGTCTGGTGGTACGCCAACCGGGTCTACCCCATGCCATGGTTCTCCCGCCGATGACGGACGCCACCGACTGGACGCTCCGCACCGTCACCGAGGCCTTCCTGGAGATGGAGGACGCGCTGGACCTGCTCCGCGGGCCGGGAAGTCTGGCCTGGGAGGCCGCCCGCTTCTCCCTTCACCAGAGGCTCCTGGTGGCGCTGGGCGCCGTGGGTCAGGGACAGGTCGCGCATGCCGATGTCCAGCGCAGCCGGCTGCTCCGTGCCTGGGGCCACGCCCGCAACGCCCTGGAGCGGCCGTCCCTCGCCGCCAGGCCGGCGGACTTTCTGTTCGTGGGTCATCCGCGTCGCCGTCGGATGCCCGACGGGAGCTGGACCGACCCCTACGTCGATCCTCTCCTGGGAGCGCTGGAGGGCGCGGCCGCCGTGGTGGAGCCTCCGCACCTGGGCGGCCATCGCACGCCCCCTCGGGTGCCGGGAGTCCGGTACCTGGACGACATCATGCTGTGGGCGGGGCTGAAGGGCACGCTGGGGATGGGCCGCGGCGACGAGGAAGAAGCACGGGCCGCGACGCGTGCCGCCGAGGCGGTGGGGCGGCGGTTCGGCGTGGACGTGGGGGTGGCGTCGCGGCTGGAGGAGGTGCGGCGACACAGGGCGACAGCTTTGGACCTCTACGGTGCGCTCCTGGACCGGGTGGCGCCCAGGGTGCTGGTGGTGGTTTGCGCGTACGGTCGCGAGCCGCTCATCGAGGCGGCCAAGGCCCGAGGGATCCCGGTGGCGGAGCTCCAACACGGCATCATCTATCCGTACCATCTGGGCTACACCTATCCGGCGGCCCCCAAGACCACCTTCCCGGATCACCTGCTCACCTTCGGCACCTACTGGAACGCTGCCACCGACTATCCCATCCCCACGGAGCGGGTGCACGCCGTCGGGTATCCGGCCTTCGACGAGGCCCGGTCCGCCGTGGAGCGATCACCCGGCGACGACGTCCTCTTCGTGTCCCAGCTCGCCGTAGGGGAGCCCCTCTCCCGGATGGCCGTGGCGCTCGCGGCCCGAACCGGAGCCCCGGTGGTCTACAAGCTGCATCCCGGTGAGATCCCGGGATGGCGCCAGCGGTATCCCTGGCTGGAGGCACACGGCGTCCGCGTGGTGGACGACCCGGGAAGCTCCATCTACGACCTGTTCGCCACCGTCCGCGCCCAGGTGGGCGTGTTCTCCACGGCCCTCTACGAGGGGATCGGCCTGGGCGTGCCCACCGTCGTCGCCGAGCTGCCCGGCTCCGAGGCGTCCGAGCCGCTGGTGCGCTCGGGCTACGCCGCCAGCGCCGCCGATGACGCGTCGCTGGAGCGGGCGCTGGATCGGTCGGGCGCTCCCGTGGACGGGGAAGCCCTGTTCAGGCCCGGAGCCGTCTCCGCGGTGCTGTCCGTGCTTCGCGAGATCGCCGGCGGGTGATCAGCGGGTAAGGACGATGATCACCGTCGTGATGGATCCGGCGATGGCCACCATGTCGGTGATGACTCCGCGCCAGTCGATGCGGTCGTTGGGATCCTCCGTCGGGACCGTCACCACCGAGCCGGGGCCGGGCGTCGGGTAGCTGGACCAGAACAGGAACTTGTCCCGGAGCTCCGCACGACCGTTGGCATACCGCACGGCGGTACGACCCTCGTCGGCGTCGTTCCGGAAGCCGCCGGCGTTCTCGATGTAGTAGTCCAGGCCCTCGCCTTCACGGAAGAGGACCGTGGACGGCGAGTTCACCGCACCCTGGACCACCACCGTGGGGGAATAGACGGGGCTGTGGAGCGAGTCGCCGGGCTCCAGGACGATGTTGTCGCGGCTGGCGGCGTCGGCCAGCGCCACGGGGAGGTCGATGTCCACACGGCCCAGGTCCCGCTGCGACCGGAAGAGTTGGGCACCGTCCGGGTACGCCGTCGGGAGGAGCCCGCCGGCACGCTCCACGAGATCCATCAACCGGTCGCTGGTGGAGCGGATGGTGTAGCGCCCCGGGACCGGGACCTCGCCGGTGATGGACACCTCGCGCTGAAGCTGGAACTCGGGCTGGAGCAGAATGGTCACCTGGTCGAACGGCTCAAGCTCGAAGGTCGGCGCCGTCCCAGGGGCGGGGAAGGGAATGCCCCGGGGACCGCGGAACGCCGCCAGGTCACCCCCCAGGTCCAGATAGCTCGAGTCCATGGGGACCTCCATGAGCTCCGCCAGCTCGCCGCCGGCGCGGTCGTCGGGGAGGCGGGCCACCTCGGCGTACCGGAGATCCGCGCCCACGGATGGTCCGCGGGCGAGGTCCACCAGCTCCCTGAGCGTCATCCCGTCCCGCCAGGGGAACCTCCCCGGGGACTGGACCCGGCCACGCACGGTGACGTAGTAGCCGTCCGCCAGCTCCGGGACGCTGTCCACCACGATGGAGTCCCCGTGCTGAAGGCCCACGGGAGGCACGATGACGCCCCCCACATAGCGCGGGTTCTCGGCGTCCTGGGACGCCGGCAGGGCCAGGTCCACGGCCGCGCGGTCGGTGATGCCGGGCCCGCGCTCGGTGGGCTCCAGGACCCGGTGGATGGTGACCCGACTACGGCGCGCCTCGGGCGCGAAGCCGCCGGCGGCCCGGAGCATGTCCAGGAGATCCTCACCGGGCGCGGGCTCGTATCGGGCCGGGCGGCTCACGGCGCCCACCAGGGAGACCTGGCTCTCGCGGAGGGGCACGAAGACGATGTCGCCCTGCTCCAGGATCTCGTCCTGCGACGCGTCTCCGTCCAGGAGGTAACGGTAGAGGTCCACGGTGACCGTCTCCCCGTCGCGCCGGCGGAGCTGGACCCCACGCAGGGAAGCCAGATCCGTGGGTCCGTCGGCGGCGTACAGCGCGTTCATCACCGTGGCCACCGACGCCAGCTGATAGGCGCCAGGCTGCCGGACCTCGCCGATGACGTAGATCTGGTTGGTGCGGAGCTGGGAGACGGTCAGGTCGAAGGTGGTGGTCCCACGCTCGATACCGGAATAGGACGTGGCCAGACGGCGGCGGAGCACGCCCCGGAGGCCGTCCATGGTGAGGTTGGCCACCGAGATCTGACCGACGTTGGGGATCACGATGAACCCTTCCCGGGTCACCTCCAGCTCGTGGGCGAGCTGGACGTCGCCGGTGAGCACCAGGACCATCCTGTCGCCCGGACCCACCCGGTAGTCGCTGGGCACGGGACCCGCCAGGAGGGGCTGGAACTGACTGGTGGCCCGCCGGAACTGGCTCACGCCGAAGATGGGCAGGGCGGTGGAGTCGCCCATGGGGTAGACCGAAGAGCCCGGCTGCAGCCCGGACCGGAGGGGCACGGCGG
>CAYGKI010000161.1:0-7596 GCA_964350235.1 uncultured Gemmatimonadaceae bacterium
CGCTCCGGATGCGAGGCATCCGAGCCCCCTGGGACCGACCCTCTCGCGTCTTCCACACGCTGACGGTCGTTGCTCCTTTGGGGCGGGGGGCGCTCACCCCTTTCGTCGGGGCGCGCCTCGCGCATCTTTGGCGAGGCCCCTTTCACCCACGGATGACCCATGAGCACCGTCTACCTCAACGGCGAGTATCTCCCCAAGTCCGAGGCCCACGTCTCGGTGGACGATCGCGGCTTCCTGCTGGGGGACGGGGTCTACGAGGTCACGCCGTTCTACGGCGGGGCGCCCTTCGCGCTGGACCGTCACCTTGGTCGTATGCGGAACGGGCTCGAGTGGATGCGCATCGACTTCGACGTCTCCATCCTGGACGACGTGCATCGCACGCTCATCGCACGGAACGGGCTCGACGCCGAGGACCGCGCCATGGTCTATGTCCAGGTCACCCGAGGTGCGGCGCCCCGGACCCACTACTTTCCCACCGTGCCGGTGGAGCCGACGGTCTACGCCTACGCGGCGAAGTGGAGTCGGCCGGCGGACGACGTCTGGAGCGCCGGCTTCCGGGCCATCACCGTGCCGGACCGGCGGTGGAGCCGGGTGGACATCAAGACCATCTGCCTCCTTCCCAACGCCCTCGCCTACCAGGCTGCCAAGGACGCGGGCGCGGACGACGCCATCATGGTGCGGGACGGCGTGGCGTTGGAAGGCGCCCATCAGAACTTCTGGGCCGTGTTCGACGGAACCGTGGTCACGCACCCGGCCACGCATCAGATCCTTCCGGGCATCACGCGCGGTGTGGTGCTCGAGCTTGCCGGCGAGCTGGGGATCCCCGTGGCGCAGCGTGCCGTCGCGGTGGAGGAGCTGTCGTCGGCGGACGAGCTCTTCTTCACGGGCACCACCGGTGAGGTGAAGCCGTGCGTGGAGGTGGATGGCCGGCGTGTGGGGACCGGAAGCGTGGGGCCGGTCACGCGACGACTCTCGGACGCCTTCCTGGCTCGAGTCGAGGAGACGCGGGCGGCCGGGACGCCGGGCTGAGCGCCCACCGACTCGACGCCGACGGCGACGCATGAGGCTCCCAGGGCCCTGGCGGGCCGTCCTCCTCGCGACGGGCGCCGGCCTGGTGGCGTCCAGTGGGTGCCGGGGCGGTCTGGAGCCGCCCTCCACGGGCTTCGTCGAGTCGGCCTCTTTCCCCCCCGGCACCGGCGTCCGGTTGGTCTATCTCGGGACCGGCGGCTGGATCTTCGAGCACGGGGACGACCAGGTACTCGCGGGACCGCTCTTCTCCAATCCCGACTTCTGGAGGACGGGCGTGGGGCCCATCGAGGCGGACACGGTGGCCATCGACGCCCACATGAGCCGGTTCGACGTCTCCGGCGCCGGCGCCATCCTGGTGGGCCATGCGCACTACGACCACCTGATGGACGTGCCCAGGGTGGCGGAGCGCCACGCGCCGGACGCCCGAATCCTCGGCAGCCGCACGGTGCTCAACACCCTGGGCACGTGGTCCGGGCTCATGGACCGGGTGGACGTCGTGGACGAAGCGGCCGGAGACGAGGAAACGCCGGGCCGGTGGATCTACCTGGATCCCACCATCCGGGTCATGGCCCTCCGCTCACTCCATGGACCGCACTTCGACGGACTCACCTTCTACGTGGGAACCGCCGAAGAAGCGAGGGCCGCGGCCCCCGGCGCGGCCACCGAGTGGGTGGACGGGGAGACGTACGCGTTCCTGGTGGACTTCCTGGATCCGGGGGGTGAGGTCCTGTTCCGGATCTACTACCAGGACGCGGTGGCGGCGCCGCCCTGGGGTCTGGCGCCGGTTCCGGTCATGGCGCAGCGACCGGTGGACGTGGCCATCCTGGTGCCGGCGACCTTCGAGGAGGTCCCCTGGCACCCCGAGACCCTCGTCCGGAACCTCCGCCCTAGGCGGGTGCTCCTGGGCCACTGGGAAGACTTCTTCCAGCCGTTCGACCAGGCTCCCGAGCCCGTGCCGTTCACGGATCTGGCCGAGTTCGAGGCTCGCCTGGCGCGTGTGTACGACGGACCGGTATGGCGTCCGGATCGCTTCGCAGAGTTCCGCTTCCCGGTGTGTCGGGTCTGCCCGTGACCGGGGGCTCCGAGACCGGGGAGGGCGAGACCGCTGGCCGGCTGCCGGAGCTGGCGCGTCTGTTCCTGAAGCTCGGCATCATCGCGTTCGGGGGTCCCGCGGCGCACATCGCCATGTTGGAGGACGAGGTGGTCACCCGGCGCGCCTGGATGAGCAGGCAGCATTTCCTGGACCTCATCGGCGCGACCAACCTGATTCCCGGGCCGAACTCCACCGAGATGACCATGCATGTGGGGTACGAGCGGGCAGGGTGGCCCGGGCTGTTCACCGCCGGGCTTTGCTTCATCCTTCCCGCGGTGCTCATCACCGGCTTTCTCGCCTGGCTGTACGTGGTGTACGGCACGCTGCCCGAAGTGGAGCCGTTCCTCTACGGCATCAAGCCGGCGGTCATCGCGGTCATTCTGGGCGCGGTGTGGCGCCTGGGCCGGCCGGCCGTGAGGGATTGGCGCTTCGCGGTGCTGGGCTCGGCGGTGGCCGCGCTCCTCCTTCTGGACCTTCTCACCGAGGTTCCCGCGCTCCTCCTCGGGGGCGTGGTCGGGATGCTCTGGCTTCGGGCGGGAGCGGCGGACGACAGCGGCACGGCGGGTCGCTACGTGCCCATCCTGTTCCTGGAGCGGAGCGGCGTGGCGCAGGGTCTGGGTCAAGCGGCCGCCGGGGCCACCGTCGCGGCGGTCTCCCTCCCCAAAATCTTCCTCTTCTTCCTGAAGATCGGCGCAGTGCTCTACGGGAGCGGCTACGTGCTCGTGGCGTTCCTGGAGGGCGGGCTGGTGACGGAGCTGGGCTGGCTCACGCAGGCGCAGCTTCTGGACGCCATCGCCATCGGGCAGTTCACGCCCGGTCCGGTGCTCTCCACGTCCACCTTCATCGGATACCTGCTGGACGGCGTTCCCGGCGCCGCCGTCGCCACGGTGGGGATCTTCCTGCCGTCGTTCTTCTTCGTCCTGATCCTGAATCCCCTCATCCCCCGGCTGCGCGACTCGGCATGGATGTCGGCCTTCCTGGACGCCGTCAACGTGTCGGCGTTGGCCCTGATGGTCGCGGTGACCGTCGACCTGGGCATGTCCGTGCTCGTCTCCGCGCCGGCCTGGGTCATCGCCGTGGCGGCGGGCTTCCTCGTGCTCCGATTCCGGACGAATGCCGTCTGGTTGGTGCTGGGTGGCGCGGTGGCGGGACGAGCATTGTGGCCGTGGGTCGGCTGAGGACGTGGGGGGAGCGATCTCCGGTCAGGGGTAGATCAGGTACGGGCTCCGGAGGGCGCGGAACGCCTCGAGCTCCGTGGCCCACGAGCCCGTGAGGGTCTCCAGCGACGCCCCGGCCTCGACGCCCAGCCGCAGCGCGTCGGTTCCGGCGAGCCGGTCGAAGTGGGCCACGTTCCAGGACCACCGGTCTCCCGACATCCGGTAGGCCTCCAGGACCAAGGCCACGCCCACCGCGGGCGCGTCGAACGTCGGATCGTCCACCACCACCCGCACACCGTGGACCTCCACGCCGTCGAACTTGCCGTCCCCGGCGCCCCGGGGCGTGAACGTGGCGGGCTCGAAGCGGACGCCTCCGAACGCGTACGCGCCCAGCGCCGAGGCCAGCGCCTCGCCGTCCAGCCACGGGGCTCCCACCCACTGGAAAGCTCGATCGGTGCCTCGGCCCACCGAGAGCGGCGTCCCTTCGAAGAGGCAGGTGCCCGGGTAGGCCAGCGCGCTCTCCAGGGATGGCATGTTGGGTGAGGGCGGCACCCACGGGAGAGCGGTCTCGTCGAAGGTCATGGAGCGGGTGAGGCCGTCCACCGGCACCACGCGGAGGTCGACGTCGATGCCGAACTCGCCGACGTACAGGCGGGCCAGCTCCCCCGGGGTCATGCCGTGGCGCATGGGTATGGGGTAGAGGCCCACGAAGGTGCTGAAGGCGGGATCCAGGACGTTGCCCTGCACGGCGTGCCCCCCGATGGGGTTGGGGCGGTCCAGGACGATGAAGGGGATGTCGTGTCGTCCGGCTTCCTCCATGGCATACGCCATGGAATAGACGTAGGTGTAGTACCGCGCCCCGACGTCCTGGAGGTCGAAGAGCAGCACGTCGATTCCCGCGAGCATCTCGGCGGTGGGGCGGCGGGTCTCGCCGTAGAGGGAATGGATGGGCAGGCCCGTCCGCTCGTCCGTCCGGCTGGCCACGCTCTCCCCGGCCTCGGCCCGGCCGGCGATGCCGTGCTCGGGGGAGTAGAGCGCCACCAGCTCCACGTCCGGGGCGGCGGCCAGGCGATCGATGGAGGAGCGTCCGGAGCGGTCGAGTCCCGTATGGTTCGTCAGGAGCCCCACCCGCAAGCCGCGCACGAGGTGGAGGGAGTCGTCCAGCAGGACATCGATGCCAGGCCGAACCACGGTCGCGACGTCCGGACTGTTCCTTGCAGCAGCATCTTCCGGATCGGCGGCGCACGCCATGAGCATGGCGAGCCCGCCAACCCCGAGAAGCCCCGCGAACACCCGTGATTGTGACGGTGTAGGGGTGAACATAAGTTCCGGTCGTCCGTCGAAAGTCCACGATCCGTGGCGTGCGTGCCTCAGCCTCGGCAAGGATCGTGGGGTCGCGGGACACCGTCAACGCGCTCCTCCCACGTCCACCTCCATGCCACATCCCTCTCCCATCGCTCGCACGCCCTCGTCCCGTCGTCCCTACATGGTGGTCGTCGCCCTCGCGCTGACGGCCTGCGGTGGCCCTCCGCCCGCCGGTGGGAACGGCGTGGCGCCGGCGGAGGCGGCGGGAGCGGACGTGGTCGCGCCCATGCCCGCCGCGGCCGCGGCGGTGGATACCTCGGTGGAGGAGTCGCGCCCCGCAGAGGTGGAGGAGCTCCTCGACGAGCTCAAGTCCGAGGCCCGCGCCGGCGGGATCAGACCGGATGTCGCCATGGGCGTTCTGGGGGGCGACCCCGCCGCGGGCGAGGCCGCCGGCTCCGAGCTCACGGCGGAGGAGCGCGCGTGGGCCTGGGCGGAGGGCGTCCTCGCCGGACTGACCGTGCGGGAGAAGGTGGGGCAGCTCATGATGCCCTGGGTCCTTGGGGACTACGCGCCCTCGGGGTCGGCGAGTCACGAGCGGATCGTCCGCATGATCGAGGAGGACAAGGTGGGCGGCGTCATCATGTCCGTGGGGATGCCCACCGACGTGGCCGTCAAGCTCAACGACCTCCAGGAGCACGCCGATCTGCCCCTGCTGGTGGCCGCCGACCTGGAGACCGGCGCGGGCTTCCGGATGAGCGGCGCGGTCCACACTCCCGGGAACATCAACCTGGGTGGTGCCACCAACTTCCCCACGCTCATGGCGGTGGGGGCCACCGGGAGCCCCCGGCTCGCGTACCAGATGGGACGCGTGACGGCGCTGGAAGCCCGGGCGGTGGGCATCCACGTGCCGTTCGCGCCCGTGCTGGACGTGAACAACAATCCGGACAACCCCATCATCAACGTGCGCGCCTTCGGCGAGGACCCGGAAGAGGTCTCACGCATGGGCGCGGCGTTCGTGGCCGGCATCCAGGACAACGGGGCCATCGCCACCGGCAAGCACTTCCCCGGGCACGGCGACACCGACGTGGACTCGCACATCGCCCTTCCTGTGATCCGTCACGACCGGATCCGCATGGACTCGGTGGAACTCCGTCCCTTCAAGGCGGCCATCGACGCCGGCATGGGCGCCATCATGACGGCGCACATCTCGGTACCCGGCTTGAACGGCGGCGGGACCGAGCCGGCGACGCTGTCGCCCAGCGTGCTCACCGACCTGCTCCGGGACGACCTGAGCTTCGATGGCATCATCTTCACGGATGCCATGGACATGAGCGCCATCGCCCGCGGCCGGACCTCCGCCGAGGCCGCCGTGCTCGCCATCGAGGCGGGTGCCGACGTGATCCTCATGCCCGCCTCCGTCCCCGGGGCCATCGACGGCATCGTGGCGGCGGTGGAAGGCGGGAGGATTCCCGAGTCGCGGATCGACGAGTCCGTTCGGCGCATCCTCCGGACCAAAGCCTCGCTGGGGCTGGATACGCTTCGGAGCGTAAGGGTGGAGGGTCTGAAGGACGTGGTGGGCGTGCCGGACCACACCCAGCTCGCCGAGCAGGTGGCGGAGCGATCCATCACGGTGCTCAAGAACGACCGTAACCTCCTGCCGCTGGCGGGAACCCGTTCCGCTCGGGTCATGTCGGTGACGTACCGGCGCTCCAACGACCTGCTGGCGGGGCGGACGTTCAACGCACAGCTCCGGTCCGTGTATCCGAGGCTGTCCACGTTCGAGCTGGATCGGGACAGCAGTGACGACCGGTACGAGGACCTGTGGCGCCGGGTGAGCGATCATGCCCTGGTGGTGGTGAGCACGTACGTCACCGCGGTGTCGTATCAGGGTTCGGTGGCCGTTCCGGAGGAGCTGTCCGCCTTCATCCAGCGCCTCGGCGAGGCCGGCGTGCCCCACGTGGTGGTGTCGTTCGGGAACCCGTACCTCATCCGCGATTTCCCCTCGGCCCAGTCCTACGTGCTGGCGTGGAGCGGCTCCGAGGTGAGTCAGCGCGCCGCCGGCCGAGCGCTGTTCGGTGCCTTCGAGATCTCGGGGCGCGTCCCCACCAGGATTCCGCCCATGTTCGAGATCGGCGAGGGAATCACCATTCCAGCCAGGAGTCGGAGCGCCAGTGACGGCTGAGCCACGAAGGCTCGGCACCCGTCCGGCGGGACGCCTCCCCGCCGTCCTCGCCCTTCTGTCCCTGGCGTCCTGCGGTGGCGCTACGGGGACCGCCACCTCGGCTCTGGAGCGTCCGGCGCAGGCCGTGGGCCCGCTTCGCCCTACTTCGGGGCTGGACGCGGAGGCGATGGCGTGGGTCGACCAGACCCTGGCGGATCTCACGCTGGAGCGGTTGGCGGCGCAGCTCGTCATCGAGTGGATCCCGGGCGGGTACGCCGCCCCCAGCAGCCCGGACTTCGAGCCTCTCCGTGCCTGGGTGGGCGATGCGGGGATCGGGGGCGTGTCTCCGTCCATCGGGACCCCCCACGCCTACGCGGCGAAGCTCAACGCGCTGCAGGAGGCGGCCGACGTTCCCCTCCTCGTGGCGTCCGACTTCGAGAACGGCGGTCCGGGGATGCGGCTCAGCGGGACGTACGCCCTTCCCTCGCTCCTCCCCCAGGGTGGGGGCACGGCATTTCCGCCGACCATGGCGTTCGGCGCGACGCGGGACGAGCGCCTGGCCTTCGAGTACGGGCGCGTCACCGCGCTGGAGGCGCGTGCCGCCGGGGTCCACCTCCTGTTCGCTCCGGTCCTGGACGTGAACTCGAACCCGGACAACCCGGTCATCTCCACGCGCTCCTTCGGCGCGGACCCGGATGCGGTGGCGCGCATGGGTGCGGCGTTCATCCGTGGGGCCCACGCCGGGGGGGCGCTCACCACCGCCAAGCACTTCCCCGGGCACGGGGACACCTCGGTGGACTCCCACCTGGGTCTGCCGGTCATCGAAGCGGATCGGGCGCGACTGGACTCGG
>CAYGKI010000162.1:0-1081 GCA_964350235.1 uncultured Gemmatimonadaceae bacterium
GCGAACACGGGCGATCGGCGTTCGGAAGGCCCTGGGCGCCCGACGGAAGGACATCCTCCTCCAGGTCCTCATCGAATCGACGACCCTGGCCACCGTGGGCGCGGCACTCGGTGTGCTCGCCGGCCTGGGCATCGCCGGCGCCATCGCGTCGGCCTCTCCCCTGCCCGCCGCCGTGGCGCCGCACTGGATCGCCCTGGGCGTGGGCATGGGCATCACCGTGGGCGTCGTCGCCGGAGTGTACCCCGCCGCTCGGGCTTCCCGTCTCGACCCCGTGGACGCGTTGCGCTATGAGTGAGGGCCGCCCTGGATTGAAGGTCACCGGAGCGCTGACCGAAGGTCTCGCCATCGCGTGGGAGGCCATCTGGAACAACCGGATCCGCTCGTCGCTCACGGTGCTCGGTGTGGCGGTGGGCGTGAGCGTGGTCATGGCCATCGCCGCGCTCATCACCGGCCTCCGCACCAGCGTGATGGAAGCTTTCGAGTCGGCGGGGCCGAACAACTTCATGGTCACGCGGTTCGACTTCACCGCGGTCCGGATCTCGGACGACGGCAACAACCGTCCGCCCTGGTGGAACAAGCCGGAGATCGAGCCCGAGGAGGCCCGGAGGATCGAGCTTCTTCCCACGGTGGACGAGGCCCTGTACAACTTCGGCTTCTCGGCGGACCTCGCCTACGAAGGGCAGGCCGTCCGGGGCGTACAGTCACAGGCCTACTCCTCCGGCTGGCCTCGTTATCAGCCCGGCGACTTCGTGGCGGGACGGGACTTCACGCCCGCGGAGGTCGATCAGAACAGGCCGCTCGTGGTCCTGTCGGCGGCGCTCTCGGAGGAGCTCTTCGGACAACGGGACCCCATCGGCCGCTGGGTCAGGATGTCCAGCAGCTCCATCGGCACGCATCAGGAGGCGTTCGAGGTGGTGGGGGTGTTCCAGGCGGAGGAGAACATCTTCTCGGCGGCCGTGGACCACTGGGCCATCGTCCCCTGGACGGCGGCGGAGCGCAGGCTCAGGGTGTCCAACTGGCAAGCCCAGGTGCTGGTGGTCCCGTCGGTGCACCCCACCACGACCACACACCACAGCCAGCA
>CAYGKI010000162.1:1091-7596 GCA_964350235.1 uncultured Gemmatimonadaceae bacterium
GGTGCGGGCCCAGGACGACGTCATCGCCGCCATGAGGGGGATGAGAGGCCTGGGGCCGCGTGAGGAGAACGACTTCGCGCTCATCGCCTCGGCGCAGATCCTGGATCTCTTCAACCGCCTCACCGCCGTGTTCTTCCTGGTGGTCCTCCTCCTGGCGTCCGCCGGCCTCCTCGTGGGAGGCGTGGGCGTCATCGGCATCATGCTGATCTCGGTGACTGAGCGCACCCGAGAGATCGGCATCCGGAAGGCGGTGGGGGCGACGCGCCGGGAGATTCTCTGGCAGTTCCTCCTCGAAGCGTCCCTGCTCACCATCGCCGGTGCGGCAGCTGGCATGCTCGCCGGGTGGACCCTGGCCACCGGGGTCGCGACCTGGACTCCGCTCCCCGCCGCCATCCCCGTGTGGGCGGTGGTGGCTTCCCTGGGCATGGCCGCGGTGAGCGGCATGCTTTTCGGCCTCCTTCCGGCGTTCAGAGCCAGCCGGATGGATCCGGTGAACGCCCTGCGATTCGAATAGAGCGAGAACGACGATGACCGACCCGCTGGACGTCCTCGCCGTGATGGCCCACCCCGACGACGCCGAGCTGCTCGTGGGAGGGGTCCTCTCCAAGATGGCTCGCACCGGGAAACGCGTCGGCATCCTGGACCTGAGCGCCGGCGAGATGGGAAGCTCCGGGACGCCGGAGCGGCGCGCGAAGGAGGCCGCCGAGGCAGCGCGCATCCTGGGTGTGGCGGAGCGTCGGTGCGCCCGCCTCCCGGACTCGGCCATCGAGAACGACAACGAGTCCCGGCACGTGGTGGCCGAGCACCTCCGCGCACTCCGCCCACGTGTGGTGGTCACCCACTGGAAGGTGGGACGCCACCGCGACCACCGCGTGGCGTCCGAGCTGGTGCGGGACGCCTCGTTCCTGAGCGGGCTGCGCAAGCTGGATGTGGCCGGGGATCCGTTCCGGCCCGACAAGATCGTGTACGCCACCGCGTACCGCGAGGACGTCATGCGGCCCGACTTCGTGGTGGAGATTCCCGAGGAGGACCTGGCGCGGAAGCTGGACGCGCTGTCCGCGTACGGGTCCCAGTTCCACGGAGTCTCGGGCCTGGGCGAGGTGTTCCCCGGCGGGCGTCGCCCCATCCTGGAGCAGATCCGTGCGCAGATGGCCCACTACGGGTCGCTGATTCGCGCCGCGTACGGCGAGCCCTTCAAGGTGGACGAGGTCCTGCGGCTCGACGACCTCACGGTGTTGGACGTGCCTACGTTCTGAGGCACGGCGGGCGGCGTCAGGCCACCCGGCAGTTCACCTCGACCAGGAGCCGACGCCAGGACGGAGCCTCGTTGCCGTGTACCTTGATGGCATGCGCCTCGGTGCTGCCACCGGCGGAGATCCAGGGCCACAGCCACTGCGCGATGTCGGGAGGGAGGTGACCGATGGGCTCCCCGGACGAAAGGTGGACCCATACTTCCGGGTCTTCCTGGACGGGGGGATCCGGAACCAGGCGAAGGACGTCGCCTTCACGAACGGAAGCCAGATGTCGCTCCCGACCACCGAAAACCGTACCGTGAACCGTGGAGCGGAACGTGGGAGGACGGCCTTCAGGGAACGGAGGCGGGGTCGTCTCCAAGGGTGACGTGATCTCCCGTTGTGGCGGAGGAACGCCCCCGTCGCGGTGACGCCGCGCCGGGCGCACCCGTTAACTTACCCAGCAGAGCACTCCCAGCCAACGAAGACTCGAAGCGATGAATCCCGTCTACCTCGACCATGCCGCGACGACCCCGGTTCGCCCCGAGGTGCAGGAGGCCATGGCCCCCCTGGCCGACGGCATGTTCGGAAACCCCTCCAGTCAGCATAGATGGGGCCGGGAAGCCTCCGCGGCACTCGAGGACGCCCGGGCGGAAGCGGCCCGCGCCCTGAGGGTTCGGAATGCGGAGGTCTATTTCGTCCGTGGTGGCACCGAGGGCGACAATCTGGCCGTGTGCGGTGCCTGCAGGGCGCTGGGTGGCGAGGGGCGCCCGCCCCGGCTGCTGGTCAGCGCCATCGAGCACCACGCCGTGCTCCACGTGGCGGAGCGGATGCGGGAGGAAGGCGAGGCCGAGCTGGACGTGTTCGACGTTTCCCCCCAGGGGGAGGTGGACATGGACCTCCTGGGCGCGTCCATGCGTGACCAGCCCGCCGTCCTCTCCTGTATGTGGGTGAACAACGAGACCGGCATCGTCCTCCCGGTGGACCGGCTGGCGCGCCTGGCGGACGAGCACGGCGCCGTCTTCCACACCGACGCCGTCCAGGCGGTGGGCAAGCTCGAAGTGGACCTTTCGCGGCATGAGGGCATCCGCCTCCTCACCCTTTCGGGCCACAAGATCTACGGCCCGAAGGGTACCGGGCTCCTGTTCGTCCGCCGCGGCACGCGGATTACGCCTCTGCTCCACGGCGGAGGCCAGGAGCGCAAGCTCCGCCCGGGTACGGAGGACGTGGCCGGCGCGGTGGGCCTCGCCACGGCGCTCAGGCTGGCCGTGGAGGAGAGGGACGCCGAAGCCGCCCGTCTGGGCCAGCTTCGGGACCGGCTCGAGGCCCGCCTCCAGTCGGAGCTGGACGGCGTGGTCATTGCCGGCGCAGACGCGTCCCGAGGGCCGCACGTGGCCAACGTGGGCTTCCGCGGCGTCAATCCCACCATGCTGCTCATCAATCTGGACCTGGAGGGAATCGCCGCCTCGGGAGCCTCGGCCTGTCAGAGCGGCAGCGGCAAGGGGAGTCACGTCATCGAGGCGCTCTACGGTCCCGATCATGGGTATGCGCACGTCCGCTTCTCTCTCGGGCGTCTGAGCGACGAGGAGAGCGTCGAGTGGGCGACCCGGCGGGTCGTCGAGGTGGTGCGCCGCCTGAGGGACATGACGTGAGCCGGGTTCTCGTGGCCATGTCGGGCGGCGTGGACTCCTCGGTGGCGGCCGCCCTCCTGGTGGAGGCGGGACACGAGGTCGTGGGGGTCACCATGAAGACCTTCTGCTACTCCGAGACCCCCGACTCCGGAAAGACTTGTTGCGGGCTGGACGGCATCGTGGACGCTCGCCGCGTCGCCACCGCATTGGGCATTCCACATTACGTATTCGATGTGGAAGAGGACTTCACCCGCGACGTCATCGACGACTTCGTGCGCGAGTATGCCCTGGGCCGCACGCCGAATCCGTGCGTACGGTGCAACAGCAACACCAAGTTCAGGGACCTCCTGGCCCGCGGGGAGGCGTTGGATTGCGACAGGATCGCCACCGGCCACTACGTCCGTATGTCGACGACGCACAGGGACGAGCCGTCGCTCCTGAGGGGCCTCGACGCGGACAAGGATCAGTCCTACTTCCTCTGGGGACTCCCCCGGAGCATGCTGCCCAGGCTCATGTTCCCCCTTGGCGAGCTCACCAAGAGCCAGGTGCGGGCCCGGGCGCGCGCCCTCGAGCTCGCCACCGCCGACAAGCCGGAATCCCAGGAGATCTGCTTCGTCCCCACGGGAGACTATCGGGACCTGCTCCAGCGTAAGCTGCCGGATCTCCACCCCGCGCTCCATCCGGGTCCCATCGTGCGCACGGATGGAACGGTGGTGGGCGAGCACACGGGGTATGCCGGGTTCACCGTAGGCCAGCGGAAAGGCCTGGGCGGGGGCTTTCCCGAGCCTCTCTTCGTCCTGGAGGTGCGACCGGCGACCCGCGAAGTGGTGGTGGGCACCAGAGAGGAGCTTCACCGGGATCGCGTCTTCGTCGGAGAGCTGAACTGGCTTGCCCCGGCTCCGGAAGAAGGGACACGGGTGAGCGTCCAGATGCGCTACCGGGCGCCTGCCGTGGCGGCCACGGTGACCTACGAAGGCAGTGACCTGGTGCTGGAGCTGAGCGAGGGGTTTGCCGCCGTCACGCCCGGGCAGTCCGCCGTGGTGTTCGCCGGTGACCAGGTCCTGGGCGGCGGGCGCATCGTGCGGGCCGCGGCCGCGGCGAAGATCTGAGCCGGGTCGCCCGGCGTCAGTGCTTCAGCCCTGACGCCTCGGCGAAGTCCTCCATGGCCTTCTGCTCCTCGTCCGTCAGCTTCTCCGGAACGGTAACGCTCACCTCCACGAGCTGATCGCCGGTGCGCTCGCCCTTACGGACGCCCTGCCCCCGTACCCGGAACTTGGTCCCCGACTGGGTGCCCGGAGGAATCGTCAGGACGACCTTCTTCCCGCTCACCGTCCGAACCCTCACCTTCGAGCCCAGGGAAGCCTGGACGATGTTGATGGGTACCGTCACGTGGATGTCCAGACCGTCCCTCCTGAAGAACCGGTGCGGCTGGACCTTGAACGTGATGATCAGGTCCCCGGGCGCGCCGCCGCTCCGGCCGCGCTCGCCCTGTCCGGAGAGACGCACCTTCGACCCCGTATCCACGCCCGCCGGCACGGCGATCTGGATGGTGCGCCGCTGACGCACGGCGCCGCGGCCGCCGCAGGAGGGGCACGGCGCCTCGGGGATCTGACCGCGTCCGAAGCATGCAGGGCACGGACGCTTGACCGCGAATCCCCCCTGCCCGAACGACACGGTACCGCTGCCCCCACACTCTCCACAGCGCCGACGGGAGGTACCAGGGGCGGCTCCATCGCCGCCACAGGTGGCACAATCCTCCGTGATGGCGACGTCCACGGAGACCTTGCCGCCACGAACCGCCGTGAGAAACGGGATCTCCACGACGTACTCGACGTTCTGGCCACGCTCCCGGCCCGTGGCCTTGGCGCCGCCCGTTCCCCCCGCCCCGCCCCGCTTGGCGCCGAGATCGAACAGGGAGCTGAACAGGTCGGAGATGTTTCCGAAGCCCCCCTGGAGGTCTTCGAAGGAGAAGCCCGGTTCGCCCGGGGCTCCGCGAGGCTGCGACGGGCCACCTCGGCCCCGTCCCCCCAGCCCGAAAGCGCCCAGCTTCCGCATCTGGTCGTACTGCTTACGCTTCTCCGGGTCCTTGAGCACGGAGTAGGCTTCGCCGATCTCCTTGAATCGCTCCGCGGCCTGCGCGTCGCCCGGGTTGGCGTCCGGATGGTGTCGCTTCGCCAGCTTGCGGTAGACCTTCTTGATCTCGTCCTGGTCGGCGCTCTCGGAGACGCCCAGGATCTTGTAGAAGTCCTTGCTCTGCCCGGCCACTGGCGATCAGCCCACCTTGGACACGCTGACGCGCGCTGGGCGCACCAGCACACCCTTCAAGGCGTATCCCTTCTGGAAGACCTGGGCCACCCGGTCGTCCTCCGCGTCGTCCTCCGCCGGAACGCGCATGAGCGCCTCCATCCGCTCCGGGTCGAACGCCTCTCCCGAGGGATCGATGACCTCGACACCGGAATCGGAGAGCGCGCGGACGAACTTCCGCTCCACCAGATCGATGCCTTCCATGATGGAATCCCCGGTGGCGTTGGAGGTATCGAGGTCGGCGACTCGCTCGAGGTCGTCCAGCACTTCGGGCATGCGACCGAGAAGGTCGGCCTGCTCGCTACGCCGGCGGAAGTTGTTGAACTCCGCGGCGAGCCTCAGGTGACGGTCGTTGAGATCGTCGAACTCGGACCTGAGCGCGGCTAGGGCACCATCGTCGGGCCAGTCTTCCGTCCCTCCCTGCTTCTCCGAGCCCTGAAGGTCGGCGGCGGAGAGGTCCAGGTGATCCGAACCCTTATCGTCCGCGCTCTCGGGGGCATCGGTCCCCGGATGGCGGTCTTCGTGCTTGTCGGTCGAGCGTTCCTTCATCACGTCGCCTTCGATGTCGAAGCGGGAATCTGAGACTCGAGAAAGATACCACCGTCACCCATCAGGGTTCAGAGGACGACGCGCCCCCCGTGACCATTCCATGGGCCATGCGGAGGACGTCCTGCGCGGCCCGTGCCTGTATCTGCAGCCGATCTCCGCCGAATCGACGGCATCTGGCCCGGGTACGTCCCCCGTACGAGACAGCCACCCAGACGGTTCCAACCGGCTTCTCCGGGGTGCCCCCTCCGGGTCCTGCGATGCCGGTGACGCCCACGCCCACGTCCGCGCCGCAAAGGCTCGCCACCCCCTCCGCCATCTCCCGAGCCACGTGCTCGGAGACCGCTCCGTGGCCCTGGATGGAGGCGGCGGACACGCCGAGCACGTCCTTCTTCACCGCGTTCGCGTAGGCTACCACCCCGCCCACGAACACATCGGAGACACCGGGGATACGGGTCATGCGCTCCGCCACGAGCCCTCCGGTACAGCTCTCGGCCGCGGCCAGGGTGAGGCCTCGCGCGCGCAACGCGGCGGCCAGCGCCTCGGCCAGGTCCCCGGACGGGCTCTCGAAGCGCCACGGCGCCACCACGGGCGCCAGAAGCCCCTCGATCCGGTCCAGGTGCAGCCGTGCCTCCGTCGGGGGTCCGTCCGCCACCGTGAGCCTGAGATCCACCCCCAGCAGATCGGGGAGGAACGCCACCCGCACCGGCGCGATGTCTCCGGGCAGAACTTCCCCCACGAGCTCGGAGAGTCGGCTCTCCGCGATGCCGCTGGTGTGGATGAGTCGGTGGG
>CAYGKI010000163.1:0-7503 GCA_964350235.1 uncultured Gemmatimonadaceae bacterium
AAGCCGACAGGTAGTCGGGGCGCCGGTTCTGGTAATGGAGATAGTAGGCGTGCTCCCAGACGTCGACGCCGAGAATGGGCGTCATGCCGTGCGAGATGGGAGAGTCCTGGTTCGGGGTGGACAGCACCTGGAGACCACCGTCGCCGTCGACGGCGAGCCAGCCCCAACCGGACCCGAACTGCGCGCCGGCGGCGCCCTGCAGCTTCTCCTTGAACGCGTCGAAGGAACCGAACGTGCCTTCGATGGCCGAGGCCAGGTCTCCGGAAGGCGCATCGGCACCGCCGGGACGCATGATGTCCCAGAACAGGGCGTGGTTCACGTACCCGCCGCCGTTGTTGCGGACGGCGGTACGGATGGCCTCGGGGACGGAGCCCAGATCGGCGAGAAGATCCTCGGCGGACTTCCCGTGGAGCGCCGAATGGCCCTCGAGGGCGCTGTTCAGCTTGCTGGTGTAGCCGGCGTGGTGCTTGCCATGGTGGATCTCCATGGTGCGCGCGTCGATGTGCGGCTCCAGCGCGTCGTAGGCGTATCCGAGCTCGGGCAGCGCGAATGGGTAACCCATGTAGCGTGACTCCTTGGTATGGATCGTCAAGCAGGATGCGAGCGGGCCACCGGCGGCGGCGAGCGTGCCCCGTGTGGGGCGCGCCCACTATCTTGAGCCGTGGACCGCGGATGGAAATGTCACCCGGCACACGGGCTCACGCAAACCGAGGCGGCACTCATCGACACCCCCCGGGACCCAGGTGAAAGCGGGCGTTCCAACCGGAACGGCCGCAGGATCCTGCACGTGGACTGCGACGCCTTCTTCGTACAGGTGGCGCGGCTGGAGGACCCGGACGGGGCCGGCCGTGCCCGGCTGCTCATCGTCGGGGGATCGCCGTCGGGTCGTGGCGTGGTCACGTCCGCCAGCTACGAGGCGCGCGCCTTCGGTGTCCGCTCGGCCATGCCCACCGGGCAGGCCCTGCGCCTCTGCCCCGAGGCGACGGTGGTGTCGGTGCCCCGTGGTGCCGTGTCCCGGCGCAGCCGAGCCGTCCGCGAAGCCCTCCGTTCCCTGGCCCCGGTGGTGGAGGCCGCGTCGGTGGACGAGTTCTACCTGGACGTCACCGGCACCGAGCGCCTCTTCAAGGAAGCCGACCTGGCCGACACGGCGGAGCGGATCCGGATGGCCGTGCTGGACCGCACCGACATCGTGACCTCCGTGGGCGGTGGGCCCAACCGGCTCGTGGCCAAGCTCGCCACTTCGAGGGCCAAGCCCGCGGGCGTCCACGTCGTGCCTCCGGAGGGCGTGCGGGCCTTCATGGAGACCCTGAGCCTGGACGCCATTCCCGGCATCGGTCCAGCGCTTCTCGAGCAGCTACACCGCCGAGGCCTCCGCACGGTCCGACAGGCGCTGGAGGTCGACGCGGAATGGTTGACGCGTTGGCTCGGCGCGCATCGCGGCGACTGGCTGTACGCTCGCATCCGCGGACGCGGCAGCGACGAGGTCGACCCGAACCGGGAACGGAAGTCCATCTCCAGCGAGCGTACCTTCCACGAGGACATCGACGACGACCACGCCCTGGACGGCTGGCTGTCGAAGCTGGTGGAGTCCGTCGGGAGCACGCTGCGGCATCAGCAGCTCCGCACACGGACGGTCACCGTCAAGCTGAAGGACGCCGACTTCCGGGTGCGATCCCGTGCGCAGACGCTCCCCGAGCCCGTGGAGTCGGATCGCGCCATCCGGGAGGCGGCCCGCCTCCTCCTCAGCGACCTCCGTGGACAGCGGCGCGTTCCGGCCCGGCTCCTCGGCGTCGGGCTGGGGGGCCTGGAACGGTCCGACGCGCCGCGACAGCTTGCTCTGTTCGACGAGGGCCCCGGATCGGGCGAGACCGAGCGGGAACGCAAGCTCTACAGGGCCGTGGATCGCGTACGCGAACGGTTCGGACCAGACGCCCTCGCCGCCGCCCGAAACGCAGCTCCCAAGCCCAAGGAAGGGACCAGGAATGGGGATTGAGCCAGGAAGTCACGAGCTGTCCGAGCTCTGGCCGCGCACGCCCACCCTCCTGGGCATGGTGCATCTCCAGCCCCTTCCCGGCGCTCCACGGTGGGGTGGTGACATGGGCGGCGTGCTGGAGCGGGCCGTGGCCGACGCCCACGCCCTCGAGGCCGCGGGCTTCGACGGGATCGTGGTGGAGAACTATCTGGATGCGCCGTTCCACCCCGGTCGGGTTCCGGCCATCACGGTGGCCGCGCTCACCCGGGTCGTGGCCACGGTGGTGGAACGCGTGTCCGTGCCGGTGGGCGTGAACGTGCTCAGGAACGACGCCGACGCGGCCCTGTCCATCGCCGCCGTCACCGGCGCCCGCTTCATCCGGATCAACGTGCACACCGGTTCCATGTGGACGGACCAGGGGCTGCTCACGGGCCAGGCCCACGAGACGCTCCGCTCCAGGCGGGCCCTGGACGCGGACGTGGCCATTCTCGCCGACGTCCACGTGAAGCACGCCGTTCCTCCCGCCGGCATGTCGTTGGCTCAGGCCGCGGCGGACGCCTGGCACCGGGGGCTGGCCGACGGTTTGGTGGTGACAGGCTCGGGCACCGGACTGGAGGCCAGCGCCTCGGACGTGGAAGCGGTCGCCCGGGCGGTCCCCGAGGCCCCCATCTTCGTCGGGAGTGGCGTCGGTCCGGCTTCCGTGGGCTCCCTGCCCCGGGGCACCCGGGGCGCCATCGTGGGCAGCGCCGTGATGCGGGGCGGTCGGGCCGGCGCGGGTGTGGACCCACATCGCGCCGCGAGCCTGGTCCGGGCGGCGCGGGGCTGACGAGCTACCTCCCACCAACGACGAAGGGGCGGAGGCAAGATGCCTCCGCCCCTTCGCTGACCTACCCCCTCCCTCGGACTCAGCCGCCGCCTTCGGCCAGGTGCTTCTTCCGCTTCTCGGCGATGGCGATCCACGGCTTGCGCTCGAAGTAGCTCCGGGTCTCGTCGGCCACCTTCGGCGCCAGCAGAATGAGCGCCAGGAGGTTGGGCACGATGACGATGGCCAGGGCCACGTCGCCCAGAGCCCAGACCACCGCCAACGGCACCACCGCGCCGAAGAAGTGCATGAGCACGAAGATGAACTTGTACGGCAGGACCGCCCCGTGGCCGAACAGGTAGTTGGCGCAGCGGTCACCGTAGTAGCTCCACGAGATGGCCGTGGAGACGGCGAACAGCATCACCGCCACCAGCACGACGTAGTGGCCCCAGTCACCCAGAGGTGAGAGCCCCTCGCGGAACGCGTTCATGGTGAGGGGCGCGGCGTTCTCCACGGCGTCGCCGTAGAGCGACGCGTACGTGGTGCCGTCCTGGGCCACCGCCTCCCCACGGAGCGGATAGATGACGCCCGTGAAAGGCTGCGTCTGCGCCGCGTCCACGAAGAGCATCTCCACCGGTGCCTCGTGCCACGAGACGATGGGCGCCCCGGTCCCGGAGCTCACGTGGAGCCCGTTGGCGATGGAGATCTCCTCGGGGGGAGCCACCTGCATGTAGCGGTCGTTGTCCTGCTGGGCCGTGTAGACGAGGTCTCCACCGGCCAACGTCAGCTCGGTGGGGTAACGCTCCGTATAGGCGTTGGTCATGATGATGACCAGACCGGTCATGGAGCAGATGACGATGGTGTCGATGAACGGCTCCAGCAGCGCCACCACGCCTTCGGAGACCGGCTCGTCGGTCTTCGCGGCCGCGTGGGCGATGGGCGCCGAGCCCTGCCCCGCCTCGTTGGAGAAGAGCCCGCGCCGGACACCCCACATGAGGGTGACGACGAACACGCCGGCACCCAGGCCGGCGACGCCGGCGGTCGGGTTGAACGCCTCACGGAGGATCAACACCAGCGCAGGCACGAGCTGGTCGAGGTTCAGGAAGATGATGATCAGGGCGCCGGCGACGTACACGGCCGCCATGAGGGGTGCCAGGAACGCCGTGACCTTCCCGATGCGCCGGATGCCTCCGAGGATCACGCCACCCACCACGGCGGCGGTGACCAGGCCCGTGACCCACACCGGGATGGCGAAGGTCGACTGGAGCGTGTCGGCCACCGTGTTGGCCTGGACGGCGTTGCCCGTCAGGAACGCGGTGAAGCCCAGCATCACGGCGAAGAATACGGCCAGAGGCTTCCAGGCCGGGCCCAGGCCACGCTCGATGTAGTACATGGGGCCACCCGCCACGGCACCCTCCCACTTGTGCGCCCCGCCCTCGGGATCCACGTCGCGGTACCGCTGGGCCAGGGTCACCTCAGAGTACTTGGTCGCCATGCCGACGAAAGCGGTGACCCACATCCAGAAGAGCGCGCCGGGGCCACCCCAGTGAATGGCGATGGCCACACCCGCGATGTTCCCGATGCCCACCGTGGCGGACAGCGCCGTGGTGAGGGCCTGGAAGTGGGAGACGTCACCCGGGTCGTCGGGGTCGTCGTACTTCCCGGTGGTGACCGCGAACCCGTGCCCCAGCCGCCGGAGCTGGATGAAGCCGGTACGGACCGTCAGATAGAATCCGGTCCCGAGGAGCAGGATCACCATGAACGGGATGTTCTCCCCGCCGATGGAGATGCCGATCTCGATCACGTAGGTGTTCAGGAAATCGACGATGCTCTGCAACCAAGTCATGGGCAGGTCCGGGTTGGAGCCAGGGGGATCCGTGCAGCTCGAGCGCCCTCGGGCACCCGGCTACATCCGCGCCGCGGCCGCGACGTCGGGTTTCGAAGGGACAAAGAATGCCCCCGCCCCGGCTTCCGGGCAAGGAAGCGGGACGGGGGCATGGATGCCGCGGCGCCGCGGCGCCTGGTGCTCAGGCCTTGGCCAGCGCCGAATCGTAGAGGTGCTGTGCCACGGCCTCGGCCAGAAGCTCGTGGGCACGGTTCACGATCATGTCCAGCGAAGGCGTCTCGTGGAACATCTCCTCGGCCTTCTCCCGGAGCTCGGGAATGGTGGGGAGGTGCGGCACCGAGAGCTCTCGGAGACGGCTGTGCGCGGCCTCGCGGGCGTGCCGCGCCTTGGCCTGCAGGTCGTCCAGGACGTGGGATTCGTCCCAGGCCTCCCGCACCGAGTGCGCGATCTGCTCGACCCGGAACGCACCGGCCAGGTCGCCCGCCACCTTCTCCAGCACCTTTCGGCCGATGGGCCGCTCGCCACGCACGATCTCGGGCGGAGGTGAGCGCAGGTCCCAGACCAGCCTCACCCAGGACATGGCCTTGAGCGCGTAGTAGGACAGATCCACCTCGTACCAACGGAAGCCCTGCCGCGTGGAGCTCTGGTAGTGGTGGTGGTTGTTGTGCCACCCCTCACCCAGCGTGATGAGGGCGAGCCAGAAGTTGTTCCGCGAGTCGTCGCCGGTGAGGTACCGCTGCGACCCGTGCACGTGGGCCAGGGAGTTGATGAAGAACGTCCCGTGGTAGAGAGCCACCGTACTCCAGAAGAAGCCCACCACCAGCATGGTCCAGCCGCCCCACAGGAACAGCGCCACGCCCAGCATGATGGCCGGCACGTAGTTGATCTTGTTCAGCCACACCAGCTCGGGGTACTTGGTGAGGTCCTTCACCGTCCCGTAGTCCGGCTTCCAGTTGTTGTGGTTGAAGATCCAACCCATGTGGGAGTACCAGAATCCCTGGTGCCGGGGCGAGTGGACGTCCTGCTCCGTGTCCGAGTACAGGTGGTGATGCCGATGCACCGCCGCCCACCAGATCACGCCCCGCTGAGCGGAGGTCTGGCCGATGAAGGCGATGATGAACTGCATGACCCGGCTGGTCTTGTACGAGCGGTGGCTGAAGTACCGGTGGTACCCCGCCGTGATGCCCCACATGCGGATGACGTAGAGGGCGACGGCCACTCCTACTGCGGTCCAGGTCACGCCCGTCCAGATGGCCGCGAAGCAGGCCAGGTGGACCAGGATGAAAGGAATGGTCGCGGGATAGACGATGTCGTCGTGGGGCGCGTGGCTTTGGCTCACTCGGTCCTGCTCCTACTTCGGGTCTTCGTGTCGTGAGGAGGGCCGTCAGAAAACTAACGGCGGCCCGAACCAGCACCAACAATAGGGCTTGTCCTGTCGCCACCCAATCATATATTCATATTCGAATCGATGAATACTTTAAGCCCACCACCCATCCTCGACCAGCTCAACGCCCTGGGCGACGAGACGCGGGTCCGCATCCTGGCGCTTCTCGATGGGAGCGAGTTCTCCGTCGGTGAGCTCAGCGCGGTCCTCCAGATCGCCCAGCCCTCGGTGAGCCGTCATCTCAAGACCCTCTCCGACGAGGGCTGGGTCGAGGTACGTCAGGACGGTCGGCTGCGCCACTACAGGTTCGCCACCGACATCGACGACAGCGCGCGGGAGCTCTGGTGCCTGGTGCGGGGCCGACTGAACGGAGACGGGCCGTACGCCGCCGACCGCGAGCGGGCCGCCGCCGTCCTCCACGACCGACGCCTCCGCTCGGCGGAGTTCTTCGCCCGCGCTGCCGAGCGCTGGGACGATACGCGTGAGGAGCTGTTCGGCCGGGACGCACGATTCGCCCCCCTGCTCGGGCTTCTGGATGCCGAGTGGACCGTGGGCGACCTCGGCGCCGGAACGGGAGCCCTGGCGCGCTTGCTGGCCCCTTTCGTCCGACGCGTGGTGGGCGTGGACCGCTCCGACGAGATGCTGTCGGCCGCCCGGCATCGCCTGGCGGACCTGGAGAACGTGGAGCTGCGCTCCGGAGCCCTGGAAGCGCTGCCGGTGGAAGACGGGGAGCTGGATGTCGCCATCCTCTCGCTGGTGCTCCACTACGTCGTCGATCCCCCTCACGTGCTGGCGGAGGTCCGACGTGCGCTTCGAGAGGGCGGGCGCGCCGTGATCCTGGAGATGCGACGCCACGAGCGTGGCGTGGGCTACGCCGACGAGATGGGCCACGTCTGGCCGGGGTTCGAGCCGGACCGGATCGCCACCTGGCTCCAGGACGCGGGCATGCAGGACGTCCACACCCACTTGCTTGCACCGGATCCGTCGGCCAGTGGGCCTCTGTTGTTTCGCACGACCGCCCGAGCCGGCGCGTCGTCGCTTTCCGAGTAGACCGAATCCAACCGCAACGGGATGAAATCCGAATGACCGATACCGCCACGCTTCCGACCCCCTCCGCCGCCGGGACCGCCACGGACCGGCCGCCGTTCAAGGTGAAGGATCTCGCCCTGGCCTCCTGGGGCCGCAACGAGATCCGCCTCGCCGAGAGCGAGATGCCCGGCCTCATGGCCGCACGCCGGGAGTATGGGCCAGAACAGCCCCTCGCAGGTCTCAAGGTCGCCGGCTCCCTGCACATGACCGTGCAGACGGCCGTGCTCATCGAGACCCTGGCCGACCTCGGCGCCGACGTGCGCTGGGCCTCGTGCAACATCTTCTCCACCCAGGATCACGCCGCCGCCGCGGTGGTGGTCGGCCGTGAAGGCACCCCCGACGATCCGAAGGGCTCGGCGGTCTTCGCCTGGAAGGGCGAGACCCTGGAGGAGTACTGGTGGTGCACCGAC
>CAYGKI010000164.1:0-7503 GCA_964350235.1 uncultured Gemmatimonadaceae bacterium
CTGCAGGGCTCCGGGGTCGCCATGGCCTTCGTTCAGGACGCGTTGCCCCGGCTCCTCGAAGACGGCGTGGACCTGGAAGTCCTCTACGTCGCCAGCCCGGAGCTTTTCGACACCCTGCCACGGGAGAGGCGCCAGGAAGTGTTTCCGGAAGCGCGCGCCGCCTCGGCCATGGGGATCACCGGCTTCACCCTGCCCACGCTGTACCGGTGGGTCCGGTCGGACCTGGGACGCACCCACTCCATGCACCCTTTCATGAAGGGCCACTATCTGGGGAGCGGCGCCGGCGAGATGGTGATCCACGAAGCGGGCCTGGACGGCGAGGGACAGTACAGGGGAATCCGGAGCTATCTGGACGCACGGGCGCGATGACCGTCAGCCGCCGGGGTACAGCACCACCTTGTTCCACCCCGGTGCCCGGGCGGCGAAGGACCGGTACGCCTCCACGCCTTCGGAGAGCGGGAGCCGGTGGGAGATGAGGGAAGCCAGCAGCTCCTCATCCGCCGTGGCCAACGCCAGGGACCGGGGCATGTACGCCCGCGCCGGGCATCGTCCTCCCGCGTAGCGCAGATTCCTGTCGTAGATCTCCCCCGGGGAGAGCGCCAG
Organism: uncultured Gemmatimonadaceae bacterium; assembly: GCA_964350235.1. Taxonomy (GTDB): domain Bacteria; phylum Gemmatimonadota; class Gemmatimonadetes; order Longimicrobiales; family Gaopeijiaceae; genus JAWLHJ01. The sequence goes on from CAYGKI010000164.1 coordinate 604, forward strand.
GTGCGGCTCGACGTGGAACCCCACCGCTCCGATGGCCGCCCCCGGCCGCAACATGTCCGCCGCGGTGCGGGTAGCCTCGGGAGTCCCCACCGCCTCGATGGCGGCATCGGCGCCCCGTCCCTCGCTCCGGTCCCGGGCCGCGGCGGCGGGATCTTCGCTGGAGAAGTCCACGGGCGTGGCCCCGAACCGGCGGGCGGCCTCGAGCCGGGTGGGCACTTGGTCCACGGCCAGCACTTCGCGAGCACCGGCGGCCAGGGCCGCGCGGACCGCCAGCAGCCCCACCGGGCCGCACCCCACCACCGCCACCAGGTCCCCGGTCCCCACCCCGGCCAGGTCGGCTCCGAACAGCGCCGTGGAAAGAATGTCTCCGGCAAAGAGGGCGACGGCCTCGTCCAGCCCCTCGGGCACCTGGACCAGGGAACCGTCCGCCAGGGGGACGCGGACCAACTCCGCCTGGGCCCCATGGAGTCCCACTCCGTCCTGCACCCATCCGAAGAACTGCCCCTCGGGACAACGCGCGGTGAGACCGATCCCGCAGTAGAAGCAGCGACCACACGACGTGGTGAACGGGCTCACCACCCGATCCCCGAGGGCCACGGTCTCCACGGCCGACCCCACCTCCACCACCTCGCCGACGAACTCGTGACCCATGACCGTCCCCCGATCCAGGCCTCGCTCCCGACCGAAGTAGGGATGGAGATCGGATCCGCAGATGCCGGCTGCCTGCACGCGCACGACGGCGTCCGTGGGGTCGACGATGCCCGGGTCCGGCGCGTCCTCGTAAGCGAGGACCTCCAGGTCCTGGAAGGTGATGGCTTTCAAAGACGGATCCTCCGGGTGGGTGGGCGGATGACGATGCGACGGCTCGGGGCCCCGCGCTCCGACGGGGCCGGCAGGGCTCCCCTAATACTGGAAGGTCAGCCCGGTGCGCAATCGCGCGTCCAGCGCGGACAGACCGTCGGGTGGCCCGCTGTCGTATCTCATGTCGAAGGACACGGTCATGGCCAGCCGGTCCGTGACTGGGGTCGCCACGCTGAGGTCGTGCAGGATGCGCACGTCGCCCAGATCGTCGAATCGGGGCTGGATGTATGAGGTCGAGGTCACCACCACCTGGCTCGCCACGAGCCGGAAGGAGAGAAATCCGCTTGCACGCATGGCCGTCGTCTTCCGCGGATGCGCCGCGGTGTCGGGAAGCTCCAGGCGCTCGTCCTCGACCATGATGGACGCGCCGGCCCCCACCTCACCCCATCGACCCTCGGACACCGGCGTCCTCGCACCCACCCCTCCGATGGTGCGGAACTTGAGGAGCTGGGCGCGATCGTAGTTGGCCTGGACGTACCACTCCGGCCAGATCCACGCAGAGGTCCGGTACGTCTTCCGGTAGTGGAAAAGCCCGGAAGACGCGAAGCGGCTCCGGCCGAGGAACCCGAGTCCCCCGTTCCCCACCATCATGGTGGTCACCCGACCGTCCACCTTGAAGACGCGGCCACTCAGGCCGACCTGAGCGAAGTCGGTGTTCCCGGTCTGGGCGGTGAGATTGGCGGTGAGCGTGCCGGACACGCCTTCCGGCGGCTCTTCGCGGCTGAGGGGCTGGACGTCCACCTGTGCGGCGGCGCGGACCGGGACGCCGAGGCCGGCGAGACCCGTGACGAGGCAGAGGACGAAGGCGGCGGGCAGCCGGTGGACGCGATGCCGAACGCCGATGCTTGGGAGGAACATGAGGTGCGGGAGTGGATAGGCTGGATGTCGCGAGTCCCCAGACGGTAGCAAGCTCGAGCGATTGGTCCAGACCCACCTTGCCGCTCGGCCCTCCGCCGTGGACATTGGCGTGACGTCCCATCCCGTAAGAACCCAACGCAGGAGTCGAACGTGAAGAAGACCCTCGGAGCGCTGGCTGTCCTGACACTGATGCTCGCCGCCCCCGGCGCGGCTCAGGACGCCGACATGAGCTTCTTCATCACCAGCGCGGGGCCCGGCAACGGCGCCGATCTGGGTGGCCTGGAAGGCGCCGACCAGCACTGCCAGGACCTGGCCTACGCCGCCGGCTTCGGCGATCTGACGTGGCGGGCCTACCTCAGCGCGGCCCCGGCCGGGGGCCGGCCGGCCGTGCACGCCCGCGACCGCATCGGCAGCGGGCCGTGGCACAACTTCAACGGCGACCTCATCGCCCAGGACGCCACCGCGCTCCACTCCGAGTCCGCCAACCTGACCAAGGAGTCCATCCTCACCGAGAAGGGCTCCATGGTGAACGGTCGCGGCGACTCGCCCAACCAGCACGACATCCTCACGGGCTCGGACCTGGACGGCACGTTCTGGGACGGCGAGGGCCACACGGTCTGTGACAACTGGACGAGCAGCGGCTCCGAAGGCGGCGCGCGCGTGGGCCACCACGACCGCCAGGGCGGCGGAGACAACCCCACCTCCTGGAACTCGGCGCACACCTCCCGGGGATGCAGCCAGGAGAACCTCCAGGCCACCGGCGGGAACGGCTACTTCTACTGCTTCGCCGTGGACGCGGGGCAGCAGCAGGAAGCCCGTGACGAGGAGCAAGGTCTGTGAGCGCCCTCGGGACGACCCGCCGAGCGGGACCCGGCGGCCGTAGAGCCCCCACGGCCTCGGCGGCGGTGGGCGCCGGAGCGGTGGCGGTGATCCTGGCGGTAGCGGCCGTCATGGCGCTGCTCGCCGCCACGAGCCCCGCCCCGGTCTCCGGCCAGGCGGTGGAGCGCGGCACTCCGGTGGGCGAGTGGAGACAGTGGGGCGCCGACAACTACGGCACCCGCTACAGCCCCCTCGACCAGATCAACGCGTCCAACTTCGAGCAGCTCGAGGTCGAATGGATCTGGCGGGGCGACAACTTCAGCCCGGACGGACCCGACCCCATCCTCCGGTCCACCCCCATCTACGCCGACGGTCGCCTCTACACCGTGGCCGGCACGCGTCGCTCCGTGGCCGCCCTCGACCCGGCCACCGGGGAAACCCTGTGGACGTTCCGCGAGCCCGAGACCAAGCGTTGGCGCGACTCCATGCGGAAGAACTACGGCAAGGGCGTGGCCTACGATGAGGTGGACGGCGAAGGGCGCATCTATCTCATCACCCCGGCGTTCTTCCTCTGGGCGCTGGACGCCGAGACCGGCCGTCCCGTGGAAGGGTTTGGAGACGACGGCGAGGGTGTCGTCGACCTCATCAGCTACCTGGGGCCCTGGGAGCACGACCGGGAGGACGGGCTTCCCTCGGACGTCGGCTACATCACCAACTCCACGCCGCCGGTCATCGTGAACGGCACCGTGGTGGTCGGCAACTCCCACGAGCAGGGGTACTACCAGACGCGCAGGGAGAACGTCCCGGGCAACATCATGGGCTTCGATGTCCGCACCGGTGCGCACAAGTGGACGTTCAACGTCATCCCTCAGCCGGGCGAGTACGGACACGACACCTGGCTTTCCGACGCCTGGCGGTACACGGGCAACGTGTCGGCATGGGCGCCCATGACCGTGGATCCCGAGCTCGGTCTCGTCTACGTCGGCACCGACCCGCCCACCATCGACTACTTCGGTGGCTTCCACCCCGGCGAGAACCTGTTCAGCACCACCATCCTGGCGCTGGACGCCGAGACGGGCGAGCGGCGTTGGCACTTCCAGACCGTCCATCACGACATCTGGAACTACGACATGCCCGCCCAGCCCAACCTGCTGGACGTGACCATCGACGGGCAGCCCCGGAAGATCCTGGCCCAGACCACCAAGCAGTCCTTCGTCTACGTGCTGGACCGGGAGACCGGCGAGCCCATCTGGCCCATCGAGGAGCGCCCGGTTCCCCAGACCGACGTGCCGGGTGAATGGACCTCACCCACCCAGCCGTTCCCCACGTGGCCGGAGCCGTACGAGCTGCAGGGGCTGTCCGAGGACGACCTCATCGACTTCACGCCGGAGCTCCGCGCCGAGGCGCTTGAGATCGTCAGCGAGTACCGCATGGGGCCCCTCTTCAACCCGCCCATGGTGAGTGGCCAGGGTGGCATCGACGCCGCCATCCACTGCCCGGGCGCCAACGGCGGAACCAACATCCCCGGCGGCACCGTGGCGGATCCGGAGACGGGAATCCTCTACACGGCCAGCCAGCGAGGGTGCAGCGCGCCGCGGCTGCAGCCCGGGACGGACGTGGATCCCGAATCCAACGTGGACTGGGTGTCCGTGGGCCCGGGCGGCGTGCGGGGGCCGCAGGGGCTTCCCCTCACCAAGCCGCCGTTCGCGAGCATCACGGCCATCGACATGAACACGGGTGAGCAGCTCTGGTCCATCCCCAACGGCTACACGCCCGACCGGATCGCCGAGCACCCGGCGCTGCAGGGCGTGGACATCGGCAACACCGGGTCCACGGGTCACGCCACGGCCCTGGTGACCAGGAGCCTGTTCATGTATGCCGAGGGACGCGGACAGCGGCCCATCCTCTATGCCATCGACAAGCGCACCGCCGAGCCCATCGGGCAGGTGGAGATCCCGGCGCCCACCAACACCGCGCCCATGACGTACATGCACGAAGGCGTCCAGTACATCGTGCTGCCCGTGGGATCGGGTGAGCTCCCCGGCTCACTGGTGGCCCTCAGGCTGCCGTGACGCCCGGCACCCGGCCACGCACGGCCTCCGGACCGACGGTCCGGAGGCCGTGAGCGGCCTCATGCGCAGGTGTCTCGTCGGGGCCCTCCTCGTGGGGGCCCCGATGGTACATGGCGCCTGCGGAGCCCAGGAGACAGCCGACATGAGTCCCGGTATCACGGCGGTGGAGGGCCTAGAGCTCGGTCACCATACCCTTTCGGAGCGTCCCACCGGATGCACCGTCGTCCTGGCCCGGCAAGGAGCGGTGGGCGGGGTGGACGTGAGGGGAAGCGCACCCGGAACACGCGAGATCGCTCTGCTCGACCCGGTGAACATGGTGGAGGAGGTTCACGCGGTGGTGCTCTCCGGCGGGAGCGCCTTCGGGCTGGACGCGGCGTCGGGCGTCATGCGGTACCTGGACGAGCAAGGGGTGGGATACCGCGTGGGTGACAAGGTCGTGCCCATCGTGGTCTCTGCCATCCTCTACGACCTGGGCCTGGAGGGTGACCGTAAGATCCGGCCCGACGCGGAGTGCGGTTACCTGGCAGCGGCCGGCGCCGGCTCGGGCCCCGCGGCGGAAGGATCCGTGGGCGCCGGTGCGGGAGCCACCGTGGGCAAGCTCCGGGGAAGCAGGCGGGCCATGCGCGGCGGATTCGGGACCGCGTCCATCACCCTCCCCAGCGGCCTCACCGTGGCGGCCGCCGTGGCGGTGAACGCCGTGGGCGACGTAGTGGATCCCGCCACCGGCCGCGTGGTGGCCGGAGTCCGGACCGAGGACGGTCGAGGTCTGGCCGACGCCAGGCTGCTGCTGCGATCCGAGGGCGAGGGCGGCGGCGACCCTGGGGCCAACACCACCATCGGCCTCGTGGCGACCAACGCGACCATGACCAAGGCTCAGGCCACCAAGGTGGCCCAGATGGCCCAGGACGGCCTGGCCCGCGCCATCTACCCGGCGCACACCATGGGTGACGGGGACACCGTGTTCTCCCTGGCCACGGGAGCCCTGGAGGGACCTGCGGACGTCACGCTGGTCGGTGCCCTGGCCGCGGACGTCATGGCCGAGGCCATCCTTCGCGCCGTCCGCGCCGCCGAAGGACTTCCGGGTCTCCCCGCAGTGGTGGACATGGGCGGCGGGTGAGCGTCTTGCTCCCACCGCGAATCTCCCTAAGCTGTTGGACCCCTTGTTGGACCACCTCTCGCACGATCCCAGCCCCGAGCCTCAGGACCGACGAACCATGAGCCAGTCTCCGCCCATCATCTACACCTGGACCGACGAAGCCCCGGCCCTCGCCACCCACGCGCTCCTGCCCGTGGTGCGAGCGTTCGCGGGCGCCACGGGCGTTCCGGTGGAGACGAGGGACATCTCTCTGGCGGGGCGCATCCTGGCCCTCTTCCCTGACCGTCTGCCCGAGGACAGGAGGGTGTCGGACGACCTGGCCGAGCTGGGCCGCCTGGTGGAGAAGCCGGAAGCGAACGTCATCAAGCTCCCGAACATCAGCGCCTCGGTGCCGCAGCTGACCGCATGCATCAAGGAGCTGCAGGCTCAGGGATACGCCATCCCCGACTATCCCTCCGATCCGGCGACCGAGGAGGAAAGAGAGATCCGCGCCCGCTACGATCGGGTGAAGGGCTCCGCGGTGAACCCGGTCCTCCGCCAGGGGAACTCGGACCGCCGCATCCCCCGCTCCGTGAAGGGATTCGCGCGGAAGAACCCTCCGAGGATGAGCGCGTGGCCCCAAGACTCCATGACCCACGTCGCCACCATGGCCGAAGGTGACTTCCGCCACAACGAGAAGTCCGTGACGCTGGAGGCCCCAACCGTCGCCCGCGTGGAGCTGGTGACCGCCGGCGGATCCGTCCGCGTGTTGAAGGAATCCGTTCCCTTGCAGCCCGGCGAGGTGCTGGACGCATCCTTCATGAGCCGGAAGGCTTTGGTGTCCTTCCTCGAGGAGCAAGTCAGGGACGCCAAGGACCGCGGCGTCCTGTTCTCGCTCCACATGAAGGCCACGATGATGAAGGTGTCCGACCCCATCATCTTCGGTCACTGCGTGCGGGTCTTCTTCGCCGACGTGTTCAGGAAGCACGGCCCGTTCCTGGAGGAAGTGGGCGCGGACGCGAACAACGGGCTCGGCGACATCCTCTCCAAGCTGAGCCAGCTTCCCGACGACCGCCGGGCGGCCATCCAGGCGGATATCGACGCGGCATATGCCAACGGACCGGGCATCGCCATGGTGGATTCGGACCGTGGCATCACCAATCTCCACGTGCCCAGCGACATCATCATCGATGCCTCCATGCCTCCCATGATCCG
>CAYGKI010000165.1:0-3198 GCA_964350235.1 uncultured Gemmatimonadaceae bacterium
GGGACGTGGACGTGACCTGCTCCACACCCGGGACCGCCGCCGCCGACGCTTCCACCCGCTCCGTGACCAGCCGCTCCACTTCCGCCGGCGCCACCTCGGGATACAGCGTATACACGACCAGCCGCGGATAGCTGACATCGGGGAGGAGATCGATGGGAAGACGCGCGTAGGAGATGCCCCCGAGCAGGACGATGGCCAGGAAGAGCATCCAGACGGCCACGGGACGTCGTGTGGAGAAGCTCGGAAGGGACAACCTCAGCGCCTCCCCTGGCTGGCAGCCTCGCCGTCGCCCCCGGAACCGACCGATGCACCGGGCGCGTCGGGTACCGAAGGACGGATCTCCGAGCCCACGGCGGCCTCCAGGTCCAGAAGCGCGTCGACGAAGGCGTATCGCGCCTGGATGACCTGCCGGCGGGTCTCGGCCTCGCGATCGAAGCTGGCCCTGAGCTCCTCGAAGGAGCGGGCCCCGAGGCGATACTCCTCACGCGCCAATCGGAGCGCTTCCTGGGCGATCTCCCCGGAGCGCTCGGCGAGCCGCAGAGCCGTCCACTCGCTCTCCAGGAGGAGGTGCGCGCTCCGCACCCGCTCCTCCACCTCCAGCCGGGCCTCCCTGTCGGCCTCCCTGCTGTTCTCCAGCTCCACCGTGGCCTGCTCCGCGGACCGACGGTTCTGGAAGAAGTTGTTGAAAATGGGGAGCGACAGACGGAGGTAGAACTGGCTGTCCAGGTCCTCATCGAAGGACAGGTCGAACAAGGCGCCCTGATTCCGCTCCTGCGCCCGGCGGAACAGCCCGAAGCCCATGGAGACCTCGGGCCACCAGCTGTTGCGCTCCTGGGAGACCGCCACCGAAGCGCGGCGCACGTCCAGCTCGGAGCGGGCCAGGCTACGGTTCCCGTCCAGGGCCCGCCGCACGAGAACGCCTGCGTCGAGGGAGGACGGGTCGAAAACCGGAAGCGGCTCCTCCTCCAGGACCATCTCCGCCGGCCCGTCCTGCCCCAGGCTGGTCCGCAGGGAAAGGAGCGCCTGGCGGTAGGCCGCGTCCTGCCGCTGAAGCGCCAGGTTCTGCTGCTCGACGGCCAGCTCGGCCTCCAGGACGTCCACGCGCGTGCGGAGCGCCAGCGAGAAGAGGCGCTCGGCCACCTGCCGGTCGACTTCCCGCGCCGAGATCAGCTCCTCCTCCGCCCGGGTGAGCGCCCACTGCTCCAGTGCGTCCATGTACCGGCGCTGCACCTCGATCTGGAGCTCGCTCCGTGCCACCTCGCGCCCGAGCACGCGGTCGCGGTTCACCAGGGTCTGGGCCCGGTGGGTGTCGAAGAGCGAGCGTCCCTGAAACGACCATCCCACGTTCAGCGCCTGGGTGGTGTTGGAGAAGTAGACCCAGTCCGCGCTCGGGTTCTCCAGAGGATTGCCCAGGGGATCGGTACCCAGCCGCTGCAGGTTGCCCGTGTATCGGGTGTCGAACAGGGAGAGACTGACTTGTGGGACGAGCTCGCCCAGCCACGTGGTCCGACGCTCGACGGGGTTGAGGGAGAGCTGGTTCTCCGCCCGGCGGAACGCGGGGTTTCCGCCCTCGGCCAGGACCAGGGCTTCGCGGAGCGAGAGACGGAGCGTATCCGTCTGTGAAGGTTCGCCCTGCCACGCCCCCACGGGTGACGCGGCGGCCACGAGCCCCAAGCAGACGAACCCTACGAGGCCGGCGCCACTTCTGGCGCGCCACCGGCGGGAGGCGGAAGTCACGGCCCGAGCCGCCGCCGGCACCGGCTCACGCACCGGGTCGCCCTCCGGCGGCGGCCACGTCGTCCACCAGTCGGACCGGCGTGTCGTGGGCCAGGTAGTGGTGCCCATCCACCAGCACCACCTCCCCCGGCTCCACGAAGTCCTGCTCAGGACCTTCGCGGAGCAGCTCCACGTGGGTGTCGTTCTCCCTCCCGACGTTCACGTAGCGCCACTTCGCCAGGGCCACGTCGCCACTCGCGTCGTACACGAACAGCATGGTCCGGCGGGTCCCCTCCCCCCGTTCCAGGATCGCCTCCCGGGGCACCATGACCCGATCGGGCAGCGCCTCGGCGTCCAGGGACACCTCGGCGTACATGCCCGGCTTGATGCGCCCGTCTGGATTCGGGAGCATGACGGTGACCCTGCCGGTCCGTGTCTCCGGATCCACCACGGGGTTGATGGTCTCGATGCGCCCGCTGAACGACATCCCCGGGTATGCGGCGAAGGCCACCTGGGCACTTCTCCCGGCGGACAGGAACGCCAGCTCCGCCTCCAGCACCTGGACCTCCACCTTGATGGGATCGAGATCGACCACCGTCACCAGGTCCGTGCCGGGCGTGACGTACTGGCCCGGGACCACCCTTACGTCCGCGGCTCGCCCCTCGAACGGTGCCGTCACGCGGGTACGCTCGAGCTCGAGCTCCGCCCGCCTCAGCTGCACCTGCCGTTGATCCAGGGACGAGCGCGACCGGGCCACGCGCCGGCGCTCCTCCCGTACGGCCGGATCCTCGATCTCGTCGTCGAACAGGATCATCTGTTGGAAGTCCGCCTCCGCCGTGAGGAGGTCGGCACGCGCCTGGTCCACGGCCAGCGCGTACTCCGTAGAATCGATGACGGCCAGGAGCGACCCCCGCGAGAGCGCCTGGTTCTCACGCACCGGGACGGCTTCCACCCAGCCCGCCACATGCGCGGTGACCGTGGTCCGACGGAACGCCTCGGCCTGTCCGGCGGCCGTCACCCGGATCCAGAGGGTGTCCCGCACCGCCTCCGCGCCGAGAACGGGTTGAGGGACGTCGGTGGAGAACTGGGAGGCGCCGGTGACGAGTCCAGCGGCGGCGGCGGCCTCCGCCGCGTCGGCGTCCATCTCCCCCTGGCCCTCCGCCTGGCCCCCGTCCTGGTCCATCAACCTCCACATCACACCCGCACCCAGCGTGACCAGGATCAAAACCACGGTCACCAGGCTCAGGGTCCGTCTCGAAAAGCTCATCACTGCCTCGGCTCTGGAGCGGTCTTGGACCTCCACCCACCTCTACGACGCCCGAAAGGCCCTACCCGGGCTCGTCCGTATGACGCGCGAGAGGCGTAAAAGCGTTGTGCGCCTCCTCGTCCCCGGCCATGGATGGTTGAGACGGGAGGGCTACTACGGCCATAGTACGGCTACGGCGTCTTAGGCGCACGTGGCCCATCATGGTCTTCTCGGAC
>CAYGKI010000165.1:3208-7468 GCA_964350235.1 uncultured Gemmatimonadaceae bacterium
ACCGGAGCGTGGCACACCGTGCCGACCCGGGAGTACGACGCCCCATGACCCATCATCCGTCATCCGAAGCCCACGTCCCCGACGTCACCCCCGATCCGCCGGGGCTCCCGTGGAGAGCCGTCCTGAGCCTCCTGGCCAGACTGCCCCAGGGCACGCTCAGCCGGGGATTGGGGGCCCTGGCCGACACGCCCATTCCGGGGCCCATGCGGAACACGGTTCTGGGAACGTTCGCCCGGGCCGTGGGCATCGACGTATCCGAGGCCGAGCGTCCTCTCTCCGAGTATCCCTCGGTGAACGCGTTCTTCGTGCGCCGTTTGCGGCCCGGAGCCCGCAGCTGGCCGGCGGAGCCCGGGCTGACCAGCCCGGTGGACGGGATCGTGGGCCAGGTGGGGCTCGTGTCACGCGGCCGTCTCATCCAGGCGAAGGGGCTGGACTATTCCGCCGGCGACCTGCTCGGCGCGCAAGACGAGGCGGAGCGGTTCGAGGGCGGTCAATTCGTGACCATCTACCTCTCTCCCCGTCACTACCATCGGATTCACGCGCCCGCCGAAGGAGCCATCCCCACGGCGCGGTACGTTCCCGGAGCACTGTTCCCGGTGAACGATCCCGCCGTACGCCACGTGCGCGACCTCTTCGCGCGAAACGAGAGGCTCCTCGCCCACATCGACGGACCGCTCGGGCGCGTGTGCCTGGTGGCCGTGGGCGCCTACAACGTCGGGCGGATCTCCGCCGCGTTCGACGCGGCCTGGAGCGGCGACGGCGTGGACGCCCGACCATGGGTGACCAACCGGAAGCCTCATCCGCCGCTGGAGCGGACCTATCGACCACCTCTCCCCATCGGGCGCGGCGACGAGCTCATGGCGTTCCACCTGGGGAGCACCGTGGTCCTGCTCACCGAGCCGGGCAGGATGGATCTGACGCCCGGCCTCGCGCCCGGTCGGGAAGTCCGCGTCGGGACCCTGCTCGCCCGCCCGGCGTGATGCGGCTCAGCCTCCGGACCTGATCCGCTCCGCCTGCGCACGGGCCTCGGCGACCAGCGCGCCGGCTCGCTCGTCGGCTTCCTCCTCCACCTGCGTGGCACGGTCCTCGGCCTCCCGCCGGATGCGGTCCGCAACCGGCTCGGCGGCCGCCCGCGCCAGGGGGTTGGTGGCTCGCGCCAGCACCTCGTCGGCACCCCGGTTCCCTTCCGCGCGGATCTGCTCCGCCAGCCGCCGAGCCTCGGCACGGATGGCCTCGGCGCGCTCCTCGGCGTCCGCCACGAGGCTGTCCGCCCGCTCCGCGGCACTGGCCCGGGCTTCTTCCGCCGCCTCGTCCACCTGAGCCCGGGCCTGCTCCACCTCCCGCTCCACCGCGGCACCGGCGGCGTCCTGAGCCGCGGCCCGCGCGGTTCCCACGGGATCGCCGGGCCTGAGGGTCAACGAGGGATCCTGGACGGTCCCTCCCACGGCCACCGCCACGGGAATGGTCTCGCCGGAGGCGAACCCCAGCCCCATCTGCCCGGCGCGTGACGCCAGATCCTGGATGAGGCCGTCGGCCGCCCCGCCCAGGAGCGACCTGGGTACGCTCATCGAAAGCCCGTAGTCCAGGGACTGATCGATGCCGTTGGAGCCCGCCACGCGCATGGTCAGCCCCGCCGCGGAGACATCGAAGGGCTCCACGTGCAGCCGCCCGTCCTCGATGCGGATGCTGGACCGCACCGCGTTGAACGTCGGGTGGTCCAGTCCCGGCACCGGTACCAGGCCTTCCAGGCGCTGGAGGAGCGGAAAGCCCTCCACGGCGATGCGGGAGGTCAGGAGCGATCCGCTACCGTCCAACACGTTCAACACCGGTGCCATGTCCTCGGTGAGCGCTCCGGCCAGGCTGAGCTCGGACGAGAAGGTTCCCTGGGCGTAACGGGCCACCGGCGCCAGCGCGCGCACGGCGGAGAAGGTCCGGGCCGCCCCGGCCACGTCGACGCTGTCGATATCCAGATCGAACGCGAACGTAGGCTGGGCCACGTCGAGGGTCTCGTAATGCCCCGTCATGGCCATGCTGCCGCCCAGGGTCTCGAACCGGAAGCCGTCGAGGGTGAGCCTCTGGTCACGGATCTGCATGCTCCCCACGGCGTCGGCCATGCGCACGGCCCCGAACTGCAGCGAGTCCACCGAGCCCTGCAGCGCCAGGTCGAGCATGGCCGGGACCGGAATGGCGCGCAGCTCGTTGCCGGATCGCCACTCGTCCAGGACCACCCGCCGGCTGGTGAACCGGCCCACCCCCCTCAACGGCTCCTCCCGGGCGAGGAAGCCGAGGAGGTTATCGATGCGCCCGGTGGCGTCGATGTCGCTGCTCCCCAATCGAGCCGTGAGCGATTCCAGGCTCGCCAGCTCGGGCGAAAGGACCAGCTCCATCGCGTCCACCGCCAGGGGCTGACGGAGATCGGCCGACGACAAGCGGACGTCCCTGGCCGTCACCCTGCCTTCCGCGGCCACGTCCTCGTACGCTCGCGCCTCCAGCTGCGAGCGCCGGGCCCTTCCCCGGGCGTCCAGGGAGACCACCCCCTGCAGCTCGCGCACATCCGCGAGCTTCACGGTGCGGGACAGCGCTCCGAGATCCAGCGTGCCGCGCACGTCCGCCGCCACGTCCGGGTCGGAGACGGGCGTCAGCAGCGTCGCGTCCACATCCATGGGCTGGTCACCGATCTCCACGTGGAACCCGCTCAACCGCACGGACGTGCTGTCCAGCTCGCCGCCGGGGTTCCGTAGCGTCAGGTCCCCGCGGATGGCCCGCGCCGGAAGCGGAAGGTCCGGGTATCGGAACGCTCCGTCCTCCACACCGACGTGAAGGTCCAACGCCGGGAACGACGTGGGTCCGTAGCGCCCTTCCACCGATCCCGTGAGCTGGAAGCGGCCCTCGGTCTCCAGCGATTCGAAGTCCTGCCCGTAGACGGCCGGTACCATGGAGAGGATCTGACGGAACTCCGCGGAAGGCGCGTCGAAGCGCAGGTCCAGATCCAGGTCTTCCCCGACCCGGGCCATCTCGCCTGAGAACCGCACGAGAAGGTCGTTCAACCGGAGCTCGTTGTCCCGAAAGGAGACACGACGGGAGGCAGGGGTCACCGCGAGATCCGCATCGAAGTCCAGGGTCACCCCGGGCAAGTAGGGGGTTCCGGCGAAGACCAGGGTGGCGGCGCGGGCCGTGGTGGAAGTGGCCGCCACCAGGCTGTCGCGGGAGAAGTCGCCGCTCAGGGCGTGCTCGAGTCCCTGGAGGTCGACCACGAGCCCCGCCTCGTCGTCCCGGAAGTGCAAGCGCCCGTCGGACACGCGGAGCGCCCGAAGCTGGACGGCGAGCCCATCCCCCTCCTGTCGCTCCCCGGACGTTCCGGGCTCGTCGTCGCGGACGAAGACGTCCCAGCTGGGCCGCCCCGCCGCCGGAGCCAGGAGGCGGACGGACGGCCCCTCGAGCGCCACTGAACGCACCACCACGGGCCCGGTGCCTCGGATGGCCCGGATCACGCTGCCCAGCTCGAGGGATACGCCCAGGCGATCCACCGCGGCCAGCGTGTCTCCGGCGAAGTCGTCCTGGCCCACCACCGGGACATCGTCCAGCACGAGACCCAGGGTGGGAAAGGTCCGGATCAGGGACAGCTCCACCGAAGACCAGGAGACGTCCGCCCGAACCGCTCCATCGATCTCCGATTCCACGAGGGCCGCCACGCGACCGCGGAGGAGCGCGGGAAGAAGGAGCAGGACCAGAAGGAGGGCGCCCGCGATGGAGCCGCCGATGATGAGAAGCCGTCGCTTGGAGGTCATGGGCCCCGATACACCGCTGAGGCTCCCGGGGTCGCGCTCACCGCTCCCTGACGTGGACCCTGGCCTCGGCTCGGGCCGCGATCCTCACCACCAGTCGGTCTCTCAGGGCGTGCACCTCTCGCGGCGACACGTCCAGCACCCTGCCCTCCACACGCAGGTCGTCGGAGATCCGCCGATTCAGCCCACGGTCCAGCCAGGTGGTCAGCCATTCGGTGGCCGCCGTCGCCGGCCAGCGGGCGCGCTCACGGAGAAGCTGCCGCAGGCCGTGCTGCTGGATCCACGACGCGGCCGCCAGGACCACGTTCTCCGTGGCGACGTCGAAATCCAGGTCCGGGACCGAGATGACCTGCGTCGCCGGGTCCAACGCCGGCGTTCCGGTGAAGAACAGCCGCGCCGAGAGATCTCCGGACACGAGTATGTCCACCGCCACCCGGCCCCCCACCTCGGCCAGGCGGCCCCGCACCGAGCGGCG
>CAYGKI010000166.1:0-7467 GCA_964350235.1 uncultured Gemmatimonadaceae bacterium
TGTGTTTCGGCTACGCGAGTCCGCGGTCGCAGTCCCGATTGGGATTGCGATTCAAATTCGGATTCGAGTTGCCACACACGTTGCTCATGCACCGAACTTCACGAGAGGCTCTGGATCCGTCAACCCGTGAAGGCATCCGCGCTCCGGTACGTAGAGATCTCGACCGCGGCTTCCGCCCGTCCGAAGCCGCTGCGGACGGCATCCCAGGTTAAGAGAACTCCGGAGCAACCGACATGGACGACACCAGTCGCAGGTTCACCGACCGGGAAGTCGCCGCCGTCCTGCGGAAGGCCGTCGAGATCGATGAGCGTCGTGGCCGCGAGGCCGGTCAGGCGCTGTCGCTGGAGGACCTTCGCGAGATCGCCAGAGAGGTGGGGATCTCTCCCGGTGCCATGGACGAAGCGGTCCGTGCGCTGGGACGGCGCGCCCGCGGGCCGGACCTGCTCGCCGCGCCTCTCACGCAACGATCCGTCCACGACGTCGACGGCGAGCTGGACCGTGACGGGCTCGCCCGGCTCCTTCGGGTCGTGGACGACCGTGCCGACGGCGCCGGAAACGTGACGGAAGCCCTCGGGGCGGTCCGTTGGACCTCCGAGGACCGCTTCTCCACCATGCAGATCTCGCTGACCCCGGAGGCGGGCCGGACTCGCATCCAGGTCGTCGAGAAGACCCGTCCTCGCCTGCGGCGCATCATGCACCTCCTGCCCGCTGCGTGGGGGGCCATGCTCACGGGCGTAGTCGCCGGCGCTCTCGAGCTCAACGGGGGAGGCGTGGCCGCGCTTGCCGCGGGAGGCGTGGTGAGCGGACTCGCCGCCGGGCGCGCGGCCTGGACCTTCGTGGCAAGCCGGAGCCGAAGCCGGGTCGCCGCCCTGGCCAGGGCCATGGCACGGGAGGCCGACGCCGCCGCCCTGAACGCCGACGGGCCCGACCTCCCCGAAGGGAAGCCGGGCCCGTGAGCCTGACCGGGAGCGTCGGGTCGCTCAGCCGAGCGCCTTCAGCGCGCTCACGGTCTCGCGCACGTGCTCGGCACTGGTCTCCAGGGCCTGGCGCTCCTCGTCGCTCAACTCCACCTCGAGGACCTTCTTGAGCCCGCCCTCACCCAACAGGCAGGGCACGCCGAGGTAGAGATCGCTCATGCCGTACTCGCCCTGCAGCCAGGCGGCGCAAGGCAGGATCCGCCGCTTGTCCTTCACGATGGCCTCGGCCATCTGCACGGCCGACGCCGCCGGAGCGTAGTAGGCGCTGCCGGTCTTCAGGTAGCTGACGATCTCGCCGCCACCCTTCCGAGTCCGCTCCACCAGCGCGTCGATGCGGTCCTGGGCCAGGAGCTGGGTGAGCGGGATTCCGCTCACCGAGGTGTAGCTGGCCAGCGGAACCATGGTATCGCCGTGGCCACCGAGGACCAGCGCCTGGATGTCCTCGATGCTCACGTCGAGCTCCATGGCGATGAAGGAACGGTAGCGCGCCGTGTCCAGCACGCCCGCCATGCCGATGACCCGCTCCCGGGGGAAGCCGGTGGTCTCCAGGGCCACCTGGGACATGACGTCCAGGGGGTTGGTCACCATGATGACGATGGCATTCGGGGCCACGCGCTTGATCTCGTTGCAGACCGAGCGGATGACGTTGGCGTTGGTCTTGAGCAGGTCGTCCCGGCTCATGCCCGGCTTCCGGGCGATCCCGGCCGTGACGATGAAGATCTCCGACCCCTCGGACATGCTGTAGTCGTTGGCACCCTTCACCTGGGAATCGAATCCCTCCACGGGCGCGCTTTCCCACTGATCCAGGGCCTTGCCCTGTGGGATGCCCTCGGCGATGTCGACGAGGATCACCTCACGGGCGAGTTCCTTCATGGCGAGGAGTTGGGCGCAGGTGGCCCCGACGTGTCCGGCTCCGACGACGGTGATCTTCTTCGTGCTCATGGAAAGCGTTCCGCTCCGCGGATGGGTGACTGAATGGGCTGTGTTGACGGGAAGAACGAGTGTACCGAACCCGTCGCGCCTGGTCTACCCGCCGGTCTGCGAAAGTGCCACGAGGCCTCCGGAGCCCACGGCGCTCCCCTGCACCAGGTGGTGCCGCTCCGGCTTCACCTGGAGGGTCTGCTCGATGTACGGCCGGATGTCCTCGCCGGCGCGCAGAGGGTCCCTGAGGTTGGTCTGCAGCGAGCCGAACAGGCACGGGCGGAGCTGGCCGTCGGCGGTGAGCCGCATGCGGTTGCAGCGGTCGCAGTAGTTGTGGCTCATGGGGGTGATGACCCCCACGGTGCCGGGCGCCCCGGGGAAGCGATGGTAGCGGGCGGGGCCGTTGCCGAACGGGCCGTCCACGGGCTCCAACGCCTCGATGGCGCGCACGCGCCGGAGCGCCTCCTGGCACGAGATGAACTGCCGCGCGCTCAGGTCCAGGTTGGCCCCGGTGGGCATCATCTCGATGAACCGGACGTGCCAGGGACGCTCCCGGGTGATCCGGGCGAAGTCCTCGATCTCGTCGTCGTTCTCTCCCCTGATAAGCACGACGTTGATCTTGATGGGCGCGAAGCCGGCTTCTTCGGCGGCCTGGAGCCCCTCCATGATCTTCGGGAAGGATCCCGGGCGCCTGGCGATGGCGTCCACCCGCTCGGGACGCAGCGAGTCCAGGGAGACGTTCAGACGATGGACGCCCGCGGAACGGAGCGCGTCGGCATGCTCGGCGGGGAGGACCGCGTTGGTGGAGAGGGAGAGATCCTCGATCTCCGGCACCCTGGAAAGCATGGCCGCGAGCTCGGGCAGGTCGCGCCGGACCAGGGGCTCTCCCCCGGTGATGCGCACGCGCCGGAGCCCCATGCCCGCCATGGTCCGCACGATCCGCTCGATCTCCTCGTAGGACAGCAGCGCCTCGCGCTTGAGCCAGGGCAGTCCCTCCATGGGCATGCAGTACACGCAGCGGAGGTTGCACTTGTCCGTGACGGAGACCCGGAGGTACTCGATACGGCGCCCGAACTGGTCCTTCATCACCGACCTCCCGAGGGAACGGATCGATCTTCGTCCGGCGCGCTCGAGCCTGCGCTTCCGGGCACCGGCGGCGCGGTTCCCTCGACCCAGCGTGCGTCGCCGTCGGTGTAGTGCTCCTTCTTCCAGACGGGGAGGCGCCGCTTGATCTCTTCGATGACGTAGCGCGAAGCGTCGTAGGCCTCGGCCCTGTGCGGGCTCGACACGGCGATGGCCACGCTCACCTCACCGATGGCCAGGTCCCCCGTCCGGTGCACCACGGAGAGCCGGTCGGTCCCGAGCCGGGCCGCGGCCTCGTCCGCGATCTCGCGCAGCACCGAGGCGGCCATGGACCGATAGGCATCGTAGTGCATGCCACGGACGGGCCTCCCGTCCGCATGGTTCCGCACCACCCCCAGGAAGAGGAGGACGGCGCCGTCCTCCTCGGCGCCCACGTGGCCGAGGACGGCATCGGTGGAGATGGGATCCTCCTGCACGTGTGCCCGGATCATGGCTCAGCCTCCCGCAACGGGAGGGATGAACGCGACCTCGTCGTCGGCGGAAAGCTTCTCGTCCATGGCCGCGTAGGCTTGATTGACCGCCACCGCGGGGCGCTCCGGCAGCGCGTCGAAGGGGGCGCCACGAGCCCGTAGCGTATGCACCAGGTCCGCCACGGTCGCCCCCGCGCCGACCTCGACCAGGAGCTCGGACGTGCCGAGCAGATCGCGGTACGCGGCGAAGAAGAGGGTTCGGACGGAAAGGGGCATGGCGCGGCCGGGAGGATCGTCGCTGAGGCAGTGACTCAGATTGTGGGAACCCCCGGGGACGCGTCAACGTTCCGACGTCCGTGGACGGACGGGGGCTCCGAGCTCACGGGAGCCCGGGACTATCGGGTCATGGGGACCGGGGCCCGCCCGGCCTCAGCTCCCGGGCCCCGGAGGGCCACGGCGCCGGTCCTCCCCTCGCGCTCCTTGGTCTCGGCTCCGGATGGCGCGAATGCGCCGTCCGATCTCGGCACGAAGCTCATAGAGCTGCAGCACCTGGCTGGCCGTGAGCAGATCCTGCAGACGCGCCTGCTCCTCCTCGGCCAGCTCCGCCTCCTGGATTCTCAGGGCCACGAAACGCTCCAGCAGCGCGCTGGCGGCGGCGTCGTCCGCCGATCCGGCGTCGACCAGCGCGCGAGCCTCCTCCCGCGCCTGACGCTCCGCCCTGGACAGCTCCCGGCGCCGGCCCTCGAACTCCCGGGCGATGGCGGAGAGCTCCTCCGACTCGGCGGCGGTGAGCTCGAGACGCTCGCGGATGATCTCCCCGATACGCGCCCGGACCCGCTCCTCGAGCCGCGATCGGTCGGGACGGTCTGGAGCCGTGGGGCGGTCCTGCGCCCACCCGTGACCGGGCAGGGCGAGGAGCACCCCGGCGGCGATGACGAAGACGGACGAGGCCCTGGTGGTCATGTCAGAACGCTCCGTCGACCTGGGCCAGATCGGCCAGAAGGCTCTCCAGCGCGTCGTCGGAAAGGTCTTCCAGGACGGGGGCTTCCAGGCCCAACTCCCCCTCCAGGACCCAGGGCCAGGCTTCCGCCACCTCCGTGGCGAACGCCGGAGCCGTCATCGGAGCCTGGCCCGAGCCCATGCCGATCCCCAGGGCGAGCGCGGCGACGGCGGCGGCGGCCAACGCCCACCATGGCCGATGCAGCGCCTGGCGGTCGAAGGCGATCCGTCGACGCACGCGCGCCTGAAAGTCCGTCTGGGGCTGCGCTCTGGACTCGAAGAGCATGCGAACCAGCGCCAGCTCGGAAGCGCAGGCCGTGCACGATTGGAGGTGTCCGTGGACAACACCGGCCACCCCTTCGTCCATGGTACCGTGCACCAGGTCCGGGATGGCCTCCCGGACGGCTCCGCAATCGATGGCCTTCATTCCATCATCTCCCTCAGGCGACGAATGCCGTGGAAGTAGTTCACCCTTGCCGCGCCCTCGCTCGACCCGGTGATCTCTCCGATCTCCCGGAAGCTCAGGCCCTCCTCCGTCCGGAGGGAAACCGACAGGCGCTGCTTCTCGGGCAACCCGTCCAGCGCTGCCCTGGCCCGGGCCGCCTCGTCGTGGAGCACGGCGCGCTCGGCCGGATCCAGCCCATGGCTCGGCAAGTCGCCGGCGTCGTCCAGAGCGGTCTCCGATCGACGGCCGGAACGCCGGAGGGCGCTCTTGGACTCGTTCACCGCGATCCGGAACAGCCATGTGCGGAACGCCGCGTCTCCTCGGAAGCGGTCCAGCGCCCGGAAGGCCTTCACGAAGACCTCCTGGACGACGTCCTCCGCCGGGTCATGCTGCCTGAGGTACGAGAAAGCGAGACGGAACACGCCGTCCTGATGCCTTCGCACCAGAAGCCCCTGCGCCTGTTCGTCACCGTTTCGTGCACGCCTCACCAGCTCCGCGTCGGTAAGCTCCGGATCGCCCCACCCGTCTTCACGCACCGATGTTCAGACGCTCGAGGTAAGGGTTCCGTTAACTGCGGGCGGCCATCCTCTCGGTGGGGCGGTCAGAGCCCCTTGGGATCGAGCCTCTCGACCTTGGCGCGGAGGTGCTTGGAGGGCTTGAACACGGGCACCGCCCGCGAAGGCACTTCCACCGATTCCCCCGTGCGGGGGTTTCGCGCCATGCGCGTCTTCCGCTTCCGAACCTTGAAGGTTCCGAATCCACGGATCTCGATGTTCTCGCCCTGGGAAAGCGCCAGCTTGACGGCGTTGAGGAAGCCATCCACGACGAGCGCGCAGTCCTTCTTGGTGATTCCGGGGCCGATGGCTTCGGCCACCTGCTCGACCAGGTCCGCCTTCGTCATGCTCCCTCCAGAGCGAGTTCTCGATGTTCAAAGGCGTCCGTCCGAGGGTCGGACGGGCGTGCCAGGGTAACGAGGCCAACTCCCAGCCGCAAGACTGTGGGAGTCATTGTGGGGTAGGAACTTGCGGTCACGACGGCGAGGTCGCGGAAGGGGTGGCTCTGCGCTCCATGAGGGACACGAACCGGTCGAACAGATAGCGGCTGTCGTGAGGCCCGGGGGCGGCTTCCGGGTGGTACTGAACGGCGAAGACCGGGAGGTCCGCATGCTCGATCCCCTCCACCGTGCCGTCGTACAGGTTCACGTGCGTCAGCCGGAGGTGCGGTGCCCCGGGAATGGAGCCGTCCTCGTCGCTGCGCACGGCGAAGCCGTGGTTCTGCGACGTGATCTCCACTGTGCCGTCCGCCAGTTTCTTCACGGGATGATTCCCACCGTGGTGTCCGAAGGGAAGCTTGTACGTCTCCGCGCCGAACGCTCTCGCGATGAGCTGGTGACCGAGGCAGATGCCGAACACCGGTACCCCCGCCTCCCCCAGGGCGAGGATGGCGTCGTGAGCGGCGCCCACTGCCGCCGGGTCCCCGGGCCCGTTGGAGACGAAGAGTCCGTCGGGACGGGCCGCGAGCACTTCCTCCACGGGCGTCTCGGCGGGAATCACCGTCACCGAGCAGCCCCGCTCCGCCAGCAGCTTGGGGGAGTGGGCCTTCACGCCGAAGTCGTAGCACAGGACGCGGAAGCGCTCCTCGCCCACCGCTCTGACCTCGTAGGAAGCGCCGGTGGAGACCCCGACGGCCAGGTCCAGCCCTTCCATGACGGGATGGGAGCGGATGCGTCCCAGCAGCGCGTCCTCGGGCGTGGACGAGGGTGCGATGGCGCCTCGCATGGCTCCGTGCGCCCTGATGTGCCTCGTGAGGGCCCGGGTGTCGATGTCCTCGATGCCCGCCACGCCATTCGCCTTCAGGTAGTCGTCCAGACCCTCCTCGGCGCGCCAGGAGGAGTGCATGCGGGAAGCCTCGCGGACGATGAAGCCGGCGACTCTGGGTCCCTCCGACTCCCGATCCTCGTCGTTCACGCCGTAGTTCCCGATCATGGGGTACGTCATGGTGACGAGCTGGCCGGTGTACGAGGGGTCGGTGAGGACCTCCTGGTAGCCGGTCATGCACGTGTTGAAGACGACCTCGCCGATGGCGACGTCGGTGGCGCCCACGGACACGCCATCGAAACGGCGTCCGTCCTCGAGCAGGAGATAGGCGTTGGATTGCACGGGGCAGATCGCTGGAGGAAGTGCGCTTGGAGCGGGGACCGGATCGAGCCGGCCATTCCCGTCGGAAACCTACCGACGCGTCGATCGGGGTCAAGCGCGGGTGCCGGGAGGCAACGGACCATACGCCGTGCCGTCCCTGGAGGTTAGCTTGGCCACCTCACCACCCACGCAACCCCAGCAACCCGCCATACCTTGGATACCGTGTACGTGCATGCCGACGAATCCTGCCTCGGGAACCAGTTCCGGGAACGGGCCAACCCCGGAGGAGCCGCGGGCCTGGTGGAGGTCTGGAAGAAGGGAGCATGGGAGCGGCGGGACTACTGGATCTCCGAGCCGGACACCACGAACAACCGCATGGCCATCCGCAGCGCCATCGAGATCCTCGTGGCGCTCCGGCGTCCGTGCCGGGTCGT
>CAYGKI010000167.1:0-7426 GCA_964350235.1 uncultured Gemmatimonadaceae bacterium
ATTGATGTTGGCGAAGACGTCGTGGACGTTCCACGACGCGAGCCAGTCACGCTCCGTTTCCGGCAGAGCAGGATTTCCATCCGCCCACAGCGTCACGGCGAAGGGCACCAGGAGGTCCAGGATGTCCTCCCCCGTGGCGTCTTCCAGCGTGGCGAAGCCCCGGAAGGGGGAGCTGGTGATGCGACGGACCATGGCCCGGTCGTCCGTGACGTCGTCCCCGTACCTGTCCATGATCCACCGGAACAGCGTCGACGGGACGCCGTACACGGCGCGTCCGGTCTCGCAGGGGCCGTCGTTCCCCTCCGACTCACGCCCGACCCAGGAGCACTCCTCCGGCGCGGTGGCCAGGGGGGGATTGTCCCCCTGGAAGCCGAAGTAGACGGCCATGTCCACCACCCAGTCGTAGTACCAGTTGGGCACGTCGTCGTCGTTGGCCCCCCGGCGCCAGGAGTCGTAGCCCAGATCCAGTCGCGGCCCCTCTCCGAAGACCTCGTACCCCACGAGCTGCTCGGCCAGGGTGGCACCGCCCTCGAACTCCCAGGACGACTTGATGACGCCGGCCTCGGTGAAAGCGGAGACGAACTGGAGGACGTGGGTGAGCTCGTGTGCGATGAGCGGAGGGTAGAGAAGCTGCAGGTCGGCCTTGCTGACGGCGCGCTCCGCGTTGGCCACGCCGTCGGGGTCGGGCGCCAGGCCGTAGAAGATCTCGGCGTCGTTCGCGCCGGGGCAGCTCTGGCCGGCCAGGGACGCCAGATCTCCGCTGAAGACGAAGCCCGCCAGGTTCTCCCGCTTGTTCACCTCCTGGGTGAGCAGAACGAGCACGCGCTGGTTGTCGTCCACGTCCGAGAAGTCCCCGAAGTGGTCCGTGAGCACCGAGAGCGTCGTGCTGGTCAGGAAATCGTCGAACTCCTGGTACTCCGCGGTGGTGAATCCGGCCGCCGGATTGTCCTGATCCTCCAGGAACGCCACGGACTGGCCCACGTAGACCACCTCCGCAGTCACGGGCGTCCCGTCTTCGAGCGCGCAGCCGGTTCCGGGAACCAGGAGGTTCCTCACCTGTCCCACCGTGGGAGGAGCCGCAGCCGGGCCCGATCGGGCCGGCGCCGTGCGCGGCGACGGGCTGAGGGGGCCCAGGGACTCGAGCCACCTGCGCTCCGCTGCGCGCACGCGCGCCTCGCCGCTACGGTCCATCCGCGCTGCCGACAGCGCACGGAGGTCGACGGGCGCGGCGCTCGGGGCAGACACGGCCGCGCCGCCCAGCGACTCCGGAGCCTGGAAGCGGACGCCGCCCCGAGGATCGCGCGCGCCGACACGCGCCGGCGCCGTGGCCAGAGTCACGTCTCGCGATCCGGTGCGGGCGGCGAGACGGGCGGGCGTGAGGGAGCTGGGCACGTCCGACGAAGAAAGCACCCCCACCACGTAGGACGCATCTCCGTCCCCCGCGGCCAGATGGAGGCACCCCTCCGTGACGTACATCCCCTGGCCGGGGCCCAAGGTCACCAGCTCCGACGGATGCACCGGCGTGGTGGTGGAGTCCGCCATGCCCCGGGCCTCCACACGGAGGATCGCCTCCCGAGCCGGGCTGCAGTCGGCATCGGGAACCGTGAACCGCAGCTCCACCGACGAGGCCGAGGTCACGGTGGCCTCGAATCCGCCCAGAAGAACCGTGTTTCCGGCAGGGGACGGGTCGAAGCCCAGGCCCCGGATCACCCCCTCGGCACCCTCCACCAGCGGCGAAGGGCCGACGCTGCCCACCACCACCACCGCGTCACCCACGAAAGCGGCCAACTCGCCGGTGATCCCGTCCGCGGAAGCGGTGATGAGGGCGCTCCCCTCGGAGCGAGCGGTGGCCAGGCCGGCCACCGATATCTCCACTGCATCCGGAGCATCCGAGCTCCAGGTCACGCTCCCCGTGGGCATGGGGAAATCGTTGGCATCGGTGACGGTGGCCACCACCGTCACCGTGTCGTCCACCGCCTCCAGCGTCACGGGCGCGGGCGTGAAGCGCAGGCGGACGGCGACCTGCTCCACGTCGGCGGCGACGTCGCGGCTGGCGTCCCCCGCACTGGCGGTGACGACGGCGGCGCCGTTCCCCTCGGACGTCACCAGCCCCGACGCGGATACGGAGACCACCGATGGATCCGAGCTGGACCATGAGACCGAAGCGCCCGAGAGCACGTCCCCGTTCTGGTCCCGCACCGTGGCGGTGAGGCGAACGGTGTCGCCCAGGGCAGAAAAGCCGAGGGCGTTCTGGGACACGGTGACTGTGGTGGGCACCGGAACGCCGGGCTCGGTGGTGTTCTCCGAGCATGCCGACGCGAGAACGGCCACGGCGGCGAGCGCGACCGTGGCGCGGACGGACGAGATGGTAGCGAGTCGATTCATGTCCCAAGATGCGGGGTGCGGGCCCCCCGGGCCACGTTTTTCTGCCGCGGGCACGAGATCCTTGCATGAGTACGAATGAGTACGGCATACTCACAGCATGAGCAAACGCCTGCAGGTCGTCATGGACGACGCGGAATACGACGAGATCCAGGAGGCCGCCTCCGCCCGCCGGCTCACCGTTTCGGCATGGGTTCGGCAGACCCTCCGGAAGGCCCGGGCGCCCGGCTCGGAGGCCGCCGAGCCGCGAGAACGCCCCGTTCCCGGGGGCGCCGACCTGACGACGGAGGCCGACATGAGCCTGGTGCGCGCGGTGATGGCGCGCCACGGCTTCAGAACCCCGACCGAGGCCGTCTCCTACGCCCTGAGGCGGGCCGCGGAGCCGCCACTCACGCGAAAGGCGCTTCTCAGCCTCAGGGGATCGGGGTGGCGGGGTGACCTGGACGCGCTTCGCGGCTCGGACCGGACCGACTCGTGACCCTCGTCGACACCTCCGCCTGGGTCGCCTTCCTCCAGGCCGACGGCTCCGCCACCGACCGTGCCCTCACGCGCCTTCTGGAAGAAGGCGCGCCCCTTTGGACCACCGCGACAGTGGTGGCGGAGATCCTGGCCGGGGCCGCCGACGAGGACACGGCGCGGCGCGCCTCTTTCGCGCAGCACGGGCCGGCGACGCCGGCGAAGCGTCGCTCTCCGCGTGCCTGGTCGCGGCCGTGGCCCTTCGCGACGGGCTCACCGTGTTGAGCTCCGATCCAGCGTTCCGGGTGTTGGCCAGGCACGGAGGCCCGGAGCTCCATGCCCTGGACACGGATGAGCGCGACCACCCTGGCCGGGAGCCCCACGGGGTGGGGGAGCCACCCACGGCCGAGGCCCCGGCTCCCGTCGTGGACCCGCCGGCCATGGTGAAGCCCCCCCACGCCGTTCCCGGTCGCGCCGCGACCATTCTCGTGGTGGAGGACGAACCGTCGGCCGCGCGCATGCTCCAGGACGCGCTCACCCGGCCCGACCGCCGGATCGTGGTGGCCTCCACGGCGAAGGAGGCGCGCCTTCGGATCGCCGACTCGGCCCCGGACCTCATCGTCCTCGACCTCATCCTGCCGGATGAAGATGGGCGTCGA
Organism: uncultured Gemmatimonadaceae bacterium; assembly: GCA_964350235.1. Classification (GTDB taxonomy): domain Bacteria; phylum Gemmatimonadota; class Gemmatimonadetes; order Longimicrobiales; family Gaopeijiaceae; genus JAWLHJ01. Next base: position 3,498 of record CAYGKI010000167.1, read on the forward strand.
CTCCTCGCCGACCTTCGGCGCGACCCAGGGACCGGCGCCGTGGGCGTGGTGGTGGTCACCGGCAAGGCCGGACCTCGCACCCGAGAGGAGTGCTACGGTCTCGGCACGGACCGCTTCTTCGCCAAGCCTTTCGACGCGTCGGCCCTGGGGGAGGCGGTGGAGGACCTGCTGACCGAGGGACGCCCGGACACGCCCGGTCCCGACCTCCTGGGTCGTCCACACACGCTGTCGGAGGTACAAGCGATGCTCTCCGACCGCCGGGCCAGGGAGGGCGTGGCGACGCCCTGGACGGTGGGACTCCTGGAGATCGACACGGACCCCCACCGGACGGGATCTCCGGCCGAGGGGCCTTCCCAGGGCCCGACGGGATCCACGCCGCTGCTCCCTCACCTGCTCCGTGCGGTCATCGGGACCCTTTCGGAGACGCTGGAGCCGGGGGATCTGGTGGCGCGATGGGGCGTCGACGAGCTGGTGGTGGTGTGTCCGGACAAGGACGAGGAAGAGATGGTGCAGCTCGTGCAGCGCGTCGCACAGCTCCCGGGCATGGCGCCCTATCTCAAGAGCCAGGTGCGACGCGTCGGGCGGGACGAGGACCTGCTCGATGCCGTCTCCGCCATGGCGAGCCAGCTGGCGCGGGGGCCGGTGACGCCTGCCTCGCCCACTCGGGACGCCGCGCCGGAGTCGGCGGATCCGTCACCTCCCACACGGACGACCACCGTCGTCCGACGCGCGCGCCCCAGGGCCACCCTGGTGGAGGACGACCCGGTCACCGCCGGGCTGGTTCGCCACAGGCTGGAGCGGAGCGGCTTCGTGGTGGATCATCACGACGATGGAGCCGAGGGCCTCGCATCGATCCTCGCCGATCCACCGAACGTGGTGGTGCTGGACGTACAGCTCCCCTCCATGGACGGATTCGAGATCCTGAGCCGGGTGCGTGAGGATCCCGGCGCCGAGCACGTGCCGGTCCTCATGTTCACGTCTTTGGGACGGCAGGAGCACGTCCAGAGAGGCTTCGCGCTGGGCGCCGACGACTACGTCACCAAGCCCTTCTCGCCCACGGAGCTCCTCACGCGCGTCCTCAGGCTGGTACGGAGGCGATGACACCGGACTCCGCGCTGACCCTGCGGCTGGCCTTCGCGGCGGTCGTGGCGCTGTCCGGCATGACGGTGGCCTTCATGGTCTACGCCCTCGCGCTCCACCTCCGGAGCTTGCGCGTGGAGCGCCGGCGCGAAGCGCTGGCCGAGATCTGGCGCCCCCGGCTCCTGGAAGCCGCCACCGGGGAGTTCTCGTCCGCACCGGACCAGGATGGCGTCGTTCCCGAGGACTCGATCGTCGCACCCGACGACCGGGTGTTGTTTCTCGAGCTCGTCACCACCTACGCCCGCGCCCTGGAGGGTCCCGAGCGCAGGAACGTCGAACGGCTCGGGGAGCCCTATCTCGACGCGCTGACCCCCCTCCTGGACGACCACGACGCCTACCGACGTGCGTATGCCCTGGACATCCTGGGCGCGCTGGGCTTCGAAGGAGCCCGGGAGCGATTTACCGCCGGCCTGAAGGACGACTCGGCCCTGGTGGCGATGGTGGCCGCGCGGACCCTCGCCCGAAGCGGGGACGCCACGCACGTGCCGTTGATCCTGGAGCGCCTCGACACGTTCGCCAGCTGGAGCGCCAACTACCTGTCCAGCCTCCTGGTGAGCTTCGGCCCCGAAGCGGCGCCCCCCCTCCGCGCCCTGGCGACGGACCGGTCGGCTGACCCCCGGTTCCGTTCCGTCGCGCTACAGGCGTTGCGGGAGCTGAACGACATGGGGGGCGTCGACGGGGCCGTCCGCGTCCTGGCCGACGAGACGGATCCCGAGGTCCAGGCGCAGATCATCCGGCTCGCGGGGATGCTGGGCGAGCCCGGGCACCTGAAGGACATCCGCGCGTTCGCGTCGTCACCGCACGCGCACGTCCGCGCCGTGGCGCTCCGGGCCATCGCGAGTCTCAGCGACGGAAGGACGACGGACCTGGACCTGGTCTCCCACGGCCTGGACGATCCCTCTCCTTGGGTCGCGCTACAGGCCGCCCGCGGTCTGGTCCAGCTGGACCGCAAGGGCGAGCTCGAAGCGCTCGCCGCCTCCGCCAGCCCCCGCGCCGCGCTGGCGGCCGAAGTGCTCGAGACCCGAGGATGAGCGGCGTGACAGAAGGCCTGATGACCGGGCCGGCGGGCCCGTGGGTCGGGGCGGTCCTATGGGGCCTCAACGCCATGGTCTTCACGTACTTCATCGTCCTGAACGGATCCTACCTCACCACCAGCGTCATCGCGTTCCGGGCGCTCAAGAGGTACACCGAGCGGCTCCGCTCCCTGGACGTGAACGAGACGGTCGCCCACTCCGGGGCACCGCCCATCACGCTCCTGGCCCCGGCGTTCAACGAAGAAGCCACCGTGGTGGAGTCGGTGCGCTCGCTCCTGTCGCTGAACTATCCGGAGTTCGAGATCGTCGTCGTGAACGACGGCTCGAGCGACAGGACCGTGGCGCGCATGATCGATGCGTTCGAGATGCAGCCGCACCCGAAGATGTCGACGTTCGACGTGGAGACCGCCGAGATCAGGGAGACCTACAGGAGCCGACGGCATCCACATCTTTGGCTGGTGGACAAGGACAACGGAGGGAAGGCCGACGCGCTCAACGCCGGACTCTGCTTCTGCCGGACCCCGCTGTTCTGCGCCATGGACGCGGATACACTGCTGGAGAGAGACGCACTCACGCGGGTGGTGCGACCGTTCCTGGAGGAATCGAAGACCGTGGCTGCCGGAGGGATCATCCGCATCGCCAACGGATGCACCATCGAGGCCGGAGCGGTCACGGAGATCCGCCTGCCCGACAGCCTCGTCGCCCGCTTCCAGGTGCTCGAGTACCTCAGGGCTTTCCTGGTGGGACGCATGGGGTGGGACGCCCTGAAAGGGAACCTGATCATCTCCGGCGCCTTCGGGATCTTTCGGCGCTCCACGGTCATCGCCGCCGGAGGCTTCTCGACGGATACCGTCGGCGAGGACATGGAGCTGGTCGTCCGACTCCACCGCTACTGCAGGGACCACGACTTGCCGTACGCCATCAGCTTCGTGCCCGACCCCGTCGCCTGGACCGAGGCGCCGGAGAGCCTCCGCGTCCTCGGGCGCCAGCGCGACCGATGGCAGCGTGGGTTGAGCGAGTCCCTTTCCCGGCACAGGGGCATGCTCTTCCGCCGTCGGTACGGGCGCATCGGCATGTGGGCCATGCCCCACTTCTACTTCCTGGAGATGTGGGGGCCCATGATCGAGGTCCTGGGCTACGTGGTGTTCGGCGCCACCCTGCTCCTCGGATGGACCTCCACGGCGTACGTGTCCACGTTCCTGCTCGTGGCCGTGGTCCTGGGGATCACCCTTTCGGTGTCCGCTCTGGCCCTCGAAGAGCTCGCGTTCGGGCGCTACCCCAGGTTCCGGGACCTGGTGCGGTTGTTCGCTCTGGCGGTCACCGAGAACCTGGGGTATCGCCAGCTGACCGCGTTCTGGCGATTCCGTGGGCTGATGCGATATCTCCGCAAGGCGGAAGGATGGGGCGCGATGCCTCGGGTAGGGTTCAACAGACCCGTCGGGGACGAGCGCGGTACGTAACGCCGCGCCGTCCGCTCACGGCGGTGGGTCCTCTAGGCGACTCCTGAAGGACCCCACCGGAATCGGGGTCCGTCGCTGGTCACAGAAGGACACGTAGAGCGTATCCCCCTGGACCCAGTAGAGCGCGTCCTGCCTGAACCGGACGCCCACGTCACACGCCTCTTCGAAGGGGAGATCCACCGCCCATCCCGGCTCGGCGTGGCCCGTGGCCGGCGAGAACCCGGTGATGCGCCTGGGGGCCCATGCCGTCTCACGGGCACGCTGCCTTAACCGAAGCAGCTCCTCCAGAAGCCTG
>CAYGKI010000168.1:0-7391 GCA_964350235.1 uncultured Gemmatimonadaceae bacterium
GGCGCGTCCTGCGACTGGGAGCGGACCCGGTTCACCCTCGATCCGGAGCTCAGCCGGGCGGTGCGCGAGGTGTTCGTCCACCTCTACGAGAAGGGGCTCATCTACCGGGGGGAGTACATCATCAACTGGTGCCCCCGGTGTCTGACGGCACTCTCCAACGAGGAAGCCGAAGGTGAAGAGACCGCGGGGTCGCTCTGGCACCTCCGGTATCCCCTCGCCGAGGAGTCCTGGGGTGCCGCCGAGACGGCGTTCGAAGCGGCGCGCGCGGCGGCCGAGAAGGCCGGGCCGGGCGACGAAGCCGGAGCCGACGGCGCGGCGCCCGTGGGTGTCGGACGGCTGGAGGACGGCCGGTGGTACGTGACCGTGTCCACCACCCGGCCCGAGACCATGCTCGGCGACACGGGGGTGGCCGTGCACCCGGACGACGAGCGGTACCGCGCCCTGGTGGGCGCGGAGATCGAGCTTCCCCTCACGGGGCGGCGGATCCCCGTGGTGGCCGACGCATACGTGGACCCGTCTTTCGGGGCGGGCATGGTCAAGGTCACGCCGGCCCACGACGTGAACGACTTCGAGATCGCGGGACGGACGGGTCTCGAGATCCTGGACGTGATGAACCCCGACGCCACCATGAACGACGCCACGCCCGAGGGCTTCCGGGGCATGGACCGGTTCCAGGCCCGCAAGGCGGTGCTGGCGGCGTTGGAGAAGGACGGGTTGATGGCCGGCCGGGAAGATCATGCCCACTCCGTGCCCCACTGCTATCGGTGCGGCACCGTGGTCGAGCCGCGCCTCTCGGACCAGTGGTTCGTGAAGATGAAGCCACTGGCCGAGCCGGCGCTGGAAGCCGCGCGTGACGGCACCATCACGTTCACGCCTCCGCACTGGAAGCGGGTCTACGAGCACTGGATGGAGAACATCCGCGACTGGTGCATCTCGCGGCAGCTCTGGTGGGGTCACCGCATTCCCGTCTGGTACTGCGCCTGCGGAGAGACCATCGTCGCCAGGGAGGACCCGGAAGCGTGCCCGAAGTGCGGAGGAGCTGAGCTGGAGCAGGATCCCGACGTCCTCGACACGTGGTTCAGCTCCCAGCTGTGGCCGTTCTCCGTGTTCGGGTGGCCCGAGAAGACGGATGATCTCGCGGCCTTCTATCCTGGACACGCCATGGTCACCGCGCCGGAGATCCTGTTCTTCTGGGTCGCCCGGATGATCATGATGGGGTACGAGTTCCAGGGTGAGGCCCCGTTCACCCAGATCTACCTGCACGGCACGGTGCGCGACGCCCAGGGACGGAAGATGTCCAAATCCCTGGGCAATGGCATCGATCCTCTCGAGGTCGTGGACCGGTTCGGCGCGGATGCCATGCGCTACACCATCGTCAGCCAGTGCGCCGTGGGCACGGACATCAGCCTGGATCACGAGGACGTCGAGGCGGCGTTCGCGAACGGGCGCAACTTCGCGAACAAGATCTGGAACGCCGGTCGGTTCGCCCTGCTCAGCCTGGGCGACGACCCGGTGCGGTCCGTCGCCGAGGTGGAGGCCGACCTGCAGCTCGAGGACCGGTGGATCCTCGCGCGTACCACCGCCGCGGGCCGCGCCGCCACGGCCGCTCTGGAGCGGTTCCGCCTCCACGAGGCGGCAGAAGGCCTCTACCACTTCTTCTGGGGAGAGGTGTGCGACTGGTACCTCGAGCTGGTGAAGGGCCGACTCGGCCCGGACGTGGAGCCGGCCTCCCGTCAGGCGGCCAGAGCCACCCTGGTCGCGGTGTTGGACCGGGCGTTCCGCCTGCTGCATCCCGTCGTCCCCTTCGTGACCGCCGAGCTGTGGTCCCGGCTGCCGTGGCCCGGGAGCGTCGAGCGGCCCCGGGACCTCATCGTTGCGCCCTGGCCCGATGGATCGGACGGCTTCCAGGACTCGGCCGCCGAGGAGGACATGGGTCAGGTCCAGACTCTGGTGGGTGAGGTGCGCAGGCTCAGGAAAGAGTACGGGATCCCCGAGGGCGAGCGCATCGTGGTCCACGTCACCGGGGCGTCGTCCGGGCTCATGTCGGCCCTGGCCGGTCAATCGGTGGCGCTGGAGCGTCTGGCGCGGATCGGGAGCGTCGAGACGACCCCGGGGGAGGGCGTCGGCGCCCACGCGGTCCTGGCGGGCGGCGCGGAGCTCTTCGTGCCCCTGGAGGGCGTCATCGACATCGAGCGCGAGGCCGGCCGGCTGCGTGACGAGATCCAGAGGGTGGGCAAGCAGCTCCAGGGAACCCGGGGGCGACTCGCCAACGAGAAGTTCACCCGGAACGCTCCCGAGGAGATCGTCCAGAAGGAGCGGGACAAGGCGGCCCAGCTGGAGGACCAGGCGGCCAAGCTGCGGGAGAAGCTCGCGGGGCTGGAGGCGGGCGGGTCCTGACCATGGGTGCGGGCCGCGCGGGAGAACGAGCGCGTCACCGACGCTTCGCCTCGGTGGAGGTGATGCGCGCCGCCGCCGGTGCGTTGGGGGTGGCCCTCTTCGCGATGGGGTGCGCGCGCCAGAGCGCGCCGCCGGGAGGACCTCCCGATTCCCGGCCGCCCGTGGTGATCCGCACCTCGCCCGAGGGGCTGGCCAGCGTCCCCGACTTTCAGGGCCCTGTCCGCTTCGAGTTCGACGAGCGGATCAGCGAGCAGGCCGGAGGAGGGACTCTGGACGCCGCCGTCACCATCTCACCGCGGACCGGAGCGGTCCGGGTGTCCCACGGGCGTCGAAGCCTGGAGGTGAGCCTGGACGGCGGGTTCCGGTCGGGCGTCGTCTATCGGGTGACGCTGCAGCCCGTGGTGCGCGACATGTTCGGCAACACCCTTCGGGATCCCTTCGAGCTCGTGTTCGACACGGGGGCGGAGCCCGAGGAGACCGCGGTGGCCGGAGAGATCTGGGACCGGGTGACGGGTCGGGGCGTCGAGGGTGCCGCGGTCCATGCCGTGGGGGCCGACTCGCTCACCCACGTCGCCAACTCGGGCGAAGGGGGCATCTACGCCCTCCGCTATGTGCCGTCGGGAAGCTACGCGCTCACGGCATTCCAGGATCAGGATGCCGACGGAAACCCCGATGCCTCGGAGGTACGGGGAACGACCGTCTTCGACCTCGCGGCCGGAGACACCGTGTTCGTGGACGTGCCAATCATGGCTGCGGACACCACGCCCGCGGTGCTCCTGGCGGCGGAGATCCTGGACTCGGTGACGGTAGCCGTGCGGTTCGACGATCATGTGGACCCGGCGTCGGACCTGGGGGCGGCCCGCCTCGAGGTGCGCTCCCCGGGCGGGGACGCCGTCGACGCCGAGGGGGTATTCCACGCGGCGGAGTGGGTGCGGCACGTGAGCCAGGTCCGGGACTCCCTTGCCCGGGCCGACTCGGTGGCGCGGGCCGACACGTTGGCCCTTGCCGACACCGGTACCGCCGAGCCCGACGCGGCGCCGTCGCTCGAGACGGACTCGGCGGACATGGGGGTCCCGGGCGACACCCTGGACGTGGCCGCCGCCGACTCGGTACCGGGCGTCGCGCCCGAGGTCGCGCAGACGGCGCGGCGCCGGGGTCCTCCGGATCTCCCCGGAGGTGCCATCCCCGGGCTGGAGGCGGCACGCGCCCGAGGCAGGGTGCTGCCGGGCCGGCGCATCGTGTTGGTGCTCCGCCAGCCTTTGGCGCCCGACGAGGTGTATACGGTGCAGACGGAAGGGGTGGTGAACCTGAACGGGCTCGTCAGCGGATCCGCCGAGGTGGAGGCCGAGGTCCCGTCCACGGGTGCGGGAGGTGGTCCTTGACCGACCCGCGAAGCGCCATCCCGTCCGTGGACCGGCTCCTCCTCGATGAGCGCTTCGTCGCACTCGTCGGTGATTATGGGCGGGATCGGGTGGTGCAGGCCGTCCGCGGGGCCGTCGACGACGTCCGCGCGGCCCTGGTCACAGGGAAGGGGCCGGACCCCGTGGACGATCCCGCCCTGTACGCCCGAGCCGTCCGGGCCCGCCTGGACGCGGCCGACCGGCCCTCGCTGGTGCCCGTCATCAACGGGACCGGCGTGGTGCTCCATACCAACCTGGGCCGCGCGCCGCTGGCTCGAGAGGCCGTTCGGGCCATGGTCGCGGCCGCGAGTGGATACACCAACCTCGAGTACGATCTGGAGCAGGGACGCCGCGGCTCCAGATACGACCATTGCGTCTCGCTGCTCAAGGAGCTCACCGGGGCGGAGGACGCGCTGGTGGTCAACAACGCCGCCGCCGCGCTGATGCTCGCCTTGAACACGCTGGCCCGGGACGCGGGCGTGGCCGTGTCCCGAGGCGAGCTGGTGGAGATCGGCGGCGGCTTCCGGATCCCGGAGATCCTGGAGCGCTCAGGAGCCCGCCTGGTGGAGGTGGGGAGCACCAACCGGACACGGCTGGCGGACTACGAGGCCGTGCTGGAGGCGGACTCCGTCCACGCGGTGCTGAAGGTCCATCGCTCGAACTTCCGCATCTCCGGATTCACGGAGGAGGCCACCGTGGAGGCTCTGGCTCCGGCCGCTCACACACGGGGATTGCCGGTCATCTACGATCTGGGCTCCGGCCTGCTGGCGGATCCCGCCGCGCTCGGCCTGCCTCCGGAGCCCCGGCCGGCTGAAGCGCTGACGCATGGTGCAGACGTCGTGGTGTTCTCCGGGGACAAGCTGCTCGGGGGACCTCAGGCGGGGCTGGTGCTGGGTCGTCGGGAGCTGGTGGCTCGTCTGAGGAAGAACCCCATGTGTCGGGCCCTCCGCGTGGACAAGACCACGCTCGCGGCGCTGGAGGCCACGCTCCGGCTGTACCGACGGCCCGAGCAGGCGCTGGAGACCATTCCGGTGCTCCGGATGCTGGCCGCCGATGCCGAGGCGCTGGGCGAGCGGGCCCGGCGATTGGCGGCTCGACTGGCGGACGAGGGCGTCGCCTGCGCGGTGACGCCGGTCTCGGGAGCCGTCGGAGGGGGCACGTATCCCGGAGTCGACCTCCCCTCCTGGGCCATCGTGCCCGATCTGCCCGGATCAGCGGACCGGGTGGCGGAGCTCCTGCGGGTCGGCACGCCTTCCATCGTCGGCAGAATCGTCGACGACCGGCTGGCCATCGACGTGCGGACCGTGTTCGAGGGCGAGGATGAGGATGCCCTGACGCGGCGGTTGGTGGAGCTCCGGGCGGGGGCCGCCGAGGGATGACGTGGGCCGGGGGAGCCTTGCGCCCCGCGGTCTTCCTGGACCGCGACGGGACCATCATCGAGGAGCGGAGCTACCTGGCCGACCCCGGCGGGGTGAAGCTGCTTCCGGGCACGTTGAAGGCCCTCCAGGCCCTCGGGGCGGTCGGGATCCCCTACGTGATCGTCACGAATCAGTCGGGCGTGGGTCGCGGCCTGTACACCGAAGAGGAGTACCATGCCGTCGCGGCTCGTCTGCAGCGGATCCTCGAGGATGCCGGCGTGCCGCCGGAAGGCACCTGGTACTGTCCCCACCATCCCGATTCCACGGGCCCGTGCGAATGCAGGAAGCCAGGCACGGGGATGTACCGCGCGGCGTCCCAGGCACTGGGACTGGACCTGGAGCGATCCTGGTACGTGGGCGACAAGCTGTCCGACGTGCTGCCGGCTCTGGAGCTGGGGGGGGCGGGCATCCTGGTGCGCACCGGGTACGGCGAGGCTTCCCAGGCCGACGTTCCGGCCGGCACCACCGTCGTGGACGACCTGGGGAGCGCGGTGCGATGGATCCTCGCCCATCGGCGGGAAAACGCCCGCGACGACGTTGACCCCCCTGGTGGCCTCGGGTAGCTTCACGTGACCGGCCGAAACCCGTTGTCACGCCTTGGGGTAACAGTCTCCGAGGGCCGGTGACGGCCGACGATAATCAGAACCCATCGGAATATCATGGTCACACTGACGAAGACCGCATCCCAGAAAGTGCAGGAGTTCATCCACGAGCATGGTGTCCAGTCCGACACGGGACTGCGTGTCGCGGTTCTGCCAGGCGGATGCTCGGGATTCCAGTACGGTCTGAACATCGAGGACGGGCCCGAGGACGACGACGAGATCCTCGACGTGGAGGGGATTCGCGTCTTCGTGGACCCCTTCAGCGCCCAGTATCTCGAGGGCGTCGAGATCGACTACGTGACGTCTTTCATGGGGCAGGGCTTTTCCTTCCGCAATCCCAACGCCGCGGGCGGCTGCGGGTGCGGTAGCTCCTTCACGGTTTGACGTTTCGACGCGGCGCCCGGTAACCCCGTGCGCATTCGGACGTACACTGGAGCACGCTTCGGCGAGAACGCCTACCTCGCCGAGTGTGAAGAGACGGGTGTGGCGGTAGCCATCGACCCCGGAGCCGGGGCTGATCGGCTGGTCGCCGACCTGGAGCGCGAGGAGCGCCCCCTGGCGGCCATTCTCCTCACCCACGCGCACCTCGACCACGTCGAGGGCGTGCACACCGTCCGCGCCCACGCGCCCGACGTGCCCATCCTCCTGCATCCGGCGGACCTGGGGCTCTACCAGTCCCTTCCCAAGCAAGCGGCCATGTTCGGGCTGCACGCCGACCCCCAGCCCGACCCCACGGGTGAGCTGGTGCCCGGGGAGCGCTTCGAGTTCGGCGCTTCCGGGTTCGACATCCGGTTCACGCCGGGGCACGCACCCGGGCACGTGATCCTGGTGTCTCCCGCCGACGGCCTGGCCGTGGTCGGGGACGTGGTGTTCCAGGGATCCATCGGGCGGACGGACCTTCCGGGAGGCGACTTCAAGACCCTCATGCGGTCCATTCGCGACGAGGTCCTGGCGCTCCCGGACGAGACCGTGCTCTACCCGGGGCACGGCCCGACCACCACCGTGGGCGTCGAACGGACCACGAACCCGTTCCTGGTCCCGCACTTCGGAGGGGAGCTGGCGTGAGTCGCTCCCTCCGCGCCGCGGTGTTCGCATCGGGTGGCGGGACGAACCTGCAGGCCCTCCTGGATCACGACGCCGCTGGATGGCGGGTGGCCCTGGTGTTGTCCAACCGCCCCGATGCCGGTGCCCTGGATCGCGCCCGACGCGCCGGCGTGGAGCAGGCGGTCCTGGATACGGCTCCGGATGCTCCCCCCGCAGAGGAGCAGATACTCTCCGCCCTCGCGGCTCACGACGTGGATTTCGTTCTCCTGGCGGGCTACCTACGCCTGGTTCCGGGGGCCGTGGTCCACCGTTACCGGGACCGGATGGTGAACATCCATCCTGCGCTTCTTCCGTCTTTCGGCGGGAAGGGCATGTATGGGCTGCGGGTGCACCAGGCGGTACTCGAGTCCGGGGTGCGTGTCACCGGCCCCACCGTCCACCTTGTGGACGAGGTGTACGATCGGGGCCGCATTCTCGCGCAGTGGCCCGTGCCGGTGAAGCACGGGGACACGCCCGAGTCCCTGGCCGGC
>CAYGKI010000169.1:0-7376 GCA_964350235.1 uncultured Gemmatimonadaceae bacterium
CCTGGATCAGGAGGCGCGGACGCTGGCCGGGTGTGGGGACCATGTGGTCGACTTCGACTTCCCCTAGGGTCGCTCCCTAGGGGCCCGTCGGGGAGGCCGGGCTTTTCCGACCCCCCCGACGAGCTGTGTTGGACCGGCGCCGTCAGCGCGAGCCGCCGGGCGCCAGCGCCAGGAAGGCCCCGGCCACGGCCGATGCCCCACCGCCGGTGAGCATCCAGATGGATCGGTCGGTGGGCGAGCCGGAGACCATCTCCGAGACCTCGGAGGCGAAGGACTCGGAAGCGTTCATGCCGAAGTAGAGAAGGACGAGGCCTCCGACCAGAAGGGCGAGGCCCAGAATTCTGCGTGCACTCATCGATGCTTCCTCGGACTGGGGAGCGTCAAGACGGCGGTGTGTACGACGGCCGTCGGGGCGGATGGCACCCGACAACGATGCAGCTAACGTGCCGGGCACCCCATCGGGCTCCCCCCTAGCCGCCCTTCAGGCTCGTCACCGGATCCACCTTCGACGCTCTGCGCGCCGGGAGCCAGCCCGCCACCAGGGCGACAGCGAACAGGAGCGTCGGAGCGCCCACCAGGACGGCGGTGTCCCGAGGGGACGTGCGGTGCAGGAGAGGCTCCAAGGCCCCCGCCAGAGCCAGGGCGATGGCCACGCCGGCGACGATCCCTCCCGCGGAGAGAAGCAGGACGCGGCGGAGCACCATCTCCTCCACCTGCCGGGCGCCCGCGCCCAGAGCCATGCGCACCCCTAACTCAGGGATGCGCCTTCGGACGCTTTGGGCGGTGACCCCGAACACCCCCACCGCAGCCAGGACGAGTGCCAGGGCGGCGAAGCACCCGAACAGCAGCAACAGGAAGCGGGCGTCGGCAGATGCGTCGTCCACCACCTGGATCATGGATCGAAGCCCGTCCACGGGAATCCGTCGGTCCACCCTCCCGATGGCCGCCTGGACCAGCCCGCGGACGTCCGAGGGGGCTCCCGCCACCTTCACCACCACCTGACGGACGTTGCCCCAGTCCTGTGGAAGGGGCTGCCAAACCTCAGGGTCCGATGGCTGGGTGAGGGTGAGCTGCCGCTCGTCGCCCACCACGCCCACGATGGTTCTCCAAACGGACGCTTCCGTGGGCTCCCGGTCGAACGTGATCTCACGCCCCAGGACTTCCTCGCCGGCCATGTAGCGGTCCACGAAGCTCTGATTGACGATGGCCACGCGTGAGCCGTCCAACCCGTCTTCGTCGGTGAAGCGCCGCCCGGCCAGAAGGGGGACGCCCATGACCTGGAAATAGCCTGGAGTGGCGGATCTGTGCCGGACCTCGAACCCGACCCGGCCCGGGGCCCAGTCCCGGGCGACGAGCTGACTCGTCCATCCCGCTCGGGTCAGGGGAATCCCTCCGGTCACGGCTGCCGCCTCCACGCCGGGAGACGCCTCGAGGGAGGCGACGACCCCGTCCCAGAAGCCGAGGACGGCGTCACGGCCCTCGTATCGGCTCGCCGGAGCCGAGAGGGTGAAGGCCCAGACCCCTCTGGGATCGACGCCCGGATCCTCCGCGAGGGTCCGGACGAAGCTTCGGGTCACCAAGCCGGACCCGAGCACCAGAAGCACGGCGAGTGCCGTCTGTGTGGGGATGAGGAGCCCGCCGGAGCCGGGGCTCCCCCGTCGTCCCGGGCCGCCGGGGCCGCGTTGGCCGGAGATCCGGGCGGGGTGCGCCCCCCGAGCCGCTCTCAGCGCCGGAAACAGGCCGAAGGCCACCGCGGACAGGAGGCTGGTGACCACGGCGAAGGCGAGCACGGGTAGGCTCAGCTCGATGGAGGTGGTGCCGGCGAGGCCAATGGGACGGACCCGTTCCAGCGCGGCGATGCCTCCAGCGCTCAGCGCCGTGCCCACCGCGCCGCCGACCACGGCGACCAGGAGTCCTTCCGCCATGAGCTGCCCCACGATCCGCCCGCGGCCCGCCCCCATGGCCCGGCGCATGGAAAGCTCGTCCGTGCGGGCGGCGGCACGCACCATGAAGAGATTGCCGACGTTCACGCACGCCAGGGCCAGGAGGATGATCACTGCCGCCATCAGCGCCCTGAGAGGGCGCACCAGATCCCCCGCCAACCAGGGGCGCAGCGGGGTGAGCCCGGCGAACATGTTCCGGTTCAGCGTCGGATGCTCGGTCTGGAGGCTCAGGGCCACCGCCTCCAACTCCGCCCGTGCGCGCTCCACGGATGCGTCCGGCGCCAACCGGGCCACGGGCGTGACGAAGTGCGCCCGCCGGAACCAGTCCTGCGCCCGGAACTCGGGGGCCCAGCCGTAGGGAGCCCAGAGCTCGACTTCGGGGGTGGGGAAGCGGAACCCTTCCGGCATCACGGCCCTTACGCGCAGGGTCGCCCCGTCGAGGAGGAGGCTGGAGCCCACCACGTCCGGAGCCGCGCCCAGCCGGCGGGTCCAGAAGGCATGGCTCACCACGACCCACGGCTCGCCGACGGCCCATGTGTCGTCGAACGTGGGAAGGGTACCCAGGACCGGGGCGACGCCCAGCACGTCGAAGAGGTTCCCGGTGATCTCGATGGCAGCGACGGATGCGGGCGTGTCTCCCCCCAGCCAGGTGACCCTCCCCACCGAGCTCCCCCGGTACGCGGCCACGTCGGCGAAGGCATCCACCCGGTCGCGCCAGTCCAGGACGTTGGCGGGCGCGGCGTCCGCCTGCTCCCACCCGAAGTCCGGATTCCGTTCCCACAGGGCCACCAGGCGATCCGGTTCGGTGAAGGGCAGTGGCGCCAGCAGCACGGCGTGCACACCGCTGAACATGGTGGTGGCCGCCGCGATGCCGGCCCCCAGGACCAGCACGGACACCACCGTGAATCCCGGCGCGCGCCGGAGCGAGCGTATCGCGTACCTGAGGTCGAGCATCCATCCACCCATCGTCCCCTCCCGTCGTCTGCTGTCGTCTGCGTGCCGCCCCCCGGCGACCCGCCCCACCACGCCCGCCAGCACGGCGCCGGCTCCCTCCCGCACCCGGTGCGCCAGCAGCGCTCCGAGCCCCTGCCGTGCCGCGTCCAGGTCCCGTCTGCGGGCCGTGTCCATCCACTCGGCGGCGTAGTCCCTCCGAATCCGGCGTTCCTGAAGGCGGAGCAGGAGCCGCAGCCATCGCTCCCGCACGCCTCTCACGCGCCCCCTCCCGCGTCGGCCATCCTCTCAGCTTCCCGCACGAAGCGTGTCTACCGAGGGGTCCCGCAGCAGCGCGGCCATGCGCTCCACCTCAGCGCGCGCGGCGCTCCGTCCCGCGGCCGTCAGCCGCCAGTATCGCCGGCGCGCGTCGGTCTCTGACTCCGGGGCTTCTCCGGGCTCGATCATTCCGTCCCGCTCCAGGCGCTGCAGCGCCAGATAGAGGGCACCGGTGGAAGGGGCCCCCTCGCCGGCGGAGCGCACTTCGATGGCCTTCAGAATCCCGTAGCCGTGGAGGGAGCCGTCCACCAGAGAGAGGAGGATGTGCAGGGACAGCGGTGTCAGCATGAGGTCCTCGACGCCGAATCAATTATGTAAGCGGTAAATATATATGCCGTAGTGATAAGTCATGCAATCCCCGGTCGGGCGCGCCCTGATGAGCAGGTGTGACGGTGGTTAGATTGCCCCATGCCTTCCCATCCCCATGAGATCGAGGTGGCGCTCGGCCTCGACGAGCCCGACGACGACGAAGCGGTGCGTCGGAAAGCGGCCGGAGCGCTCGGTGTCCCGTTGGAGGAGTTGCCCGAGCTCTCTCTGAGGAAGCGGTCCATCGACGCCCGTCACGGACGCATCGTCTTCCGGCTCGTCCTCGAAGTGGCGCCCGAACCCCACGAGCTCGCCGCCCCCCACCCGGTGGACGTGGACGCGCTGGGCCGCGTCGTCATCGTGGGCGACGGCCCCGGCGGCCTCTTCTGCGCTTACGAGCTCGCCCGCCGCGGCATCGGCTGCACGGTGGTGGACCGGGGCAAGACCGTTCAGCCCCGGCGGCGCGACCTCAGGGGCCTCAACCAGTTCGGTGTGGTGGACCCGGACAGCAACTACTGCTTCGGCGAGGGGGGCGCGGGGACCTACAGCGACGGGAAGCTCTACACCCGCTCGCACAAGCGGGGCGACTGCCGCGACGTGCTGGAGATCCTGGCGCTGAACGGAGCCCCGACGCAAATCCTCACCGACGCGCGCCCCCACATCGGGAGCAACAAGCTTCCCAAGGTGGTGACCGCCATGCGGGAGCGGCTGGCCGAGCGCGGCGTGGTGTTCCGCTTCGGGGCCCGGGTGGTGGGCCTGGTCACACGGCCCGAGGGAGGGGGGCGACGCGTCACCGGGGTGCGGCTCGAAGACGGGGAAGAGCTGGGCGCCGACGCGGTGGTGGTGGCCACCGGCCACTCGGCGCGGGACGTGTTCGGGTTCCTGGCCGAGGCGGGTGTCACCCTCCAACCCAAGCCCTTCGCCCTCGGTGTTCGCATCGAGCATCCCCAGCCGTTCATCAACCGCATCCAGTACGGGCGCCACGCCGACCATCCGAAGCTTCCCAACGCCGCGTACCGTCTCGCCCACACCGAGTCCGGGCGGGGCGTCTTCTCGTTCTGCATGTGCCCCGGTGGCTTCGTGGTCCCGGCGGCCACCGAGGACCGTGCCCTGGTCCTGAACGGCATGAGCCTGTCCAAGCGGAACTCGCCGTACGCCAACTCGGGCCTGGTGGTGGGTATCGAGGTCGAGGACACCCACCGGGCGGGCTTCTCCGGCGTCATGGCGGGGGTCGACCTCCAGAGAGCCGTGGAGGAGGCCGCGTGGACCGCCGGTGGCGGCGCGCTGCGCGCCCCGGCCACGCGCGCCACGGACTTCCTGGCCGGACGAGCCTCCAGCACCGTGCCCGAGACCAGCTACCAGCCCGGCCTGGCCGCGGGCGACGTAGGGCAGGTCCTGGACGTGGTCGGCCTGGGGCTGGCGGATCGCATGCGGCGGGCCCTCCGGGTCTTCGAGAGGAAGATGCGCGGCTACGTGAGCGAGGAGGCGGTGCTCATCGGCGTGGAGTCACGCACCAGCTCGCCGGTGAGGGTGCCGCGTGACCGCGAAACCATGATGAACCCGGACATGTCCGGGCTCTATCCGTGTGGCGAGGGGGCCGGGTACGCGGGCGGCATCATGAGCGCCGCCATGGACGGCATGAAGGTGGCGCGGGCGGTGGCCGGGGCGCTCGGACCGGGGCGTCCCTAGACGGGTGCCGCGCAGTCCTCTCCTTCGTGCTTCGGGTCGTTCACGAAGGTGGACACCTGGCGCGCCGACATCTCCTCGGGGGGGAAGGGGGTCAGCAGCTCCCCGAGCGCCGGGGACGGGACGCCGGGGTCCACCCATGCCTCCCACCGCTCAGGCGGAATCAGCACGGGCATCCGGTCGTGGATGCTCGCCATCAGCGGGTTGGGCTCCGTGGTGAGGATGGTGAAGGAGTGGAGGGGTGCGTCCTTCGGGCCCCAGCGCTCCCAGAGCCCCGCCATCCCCAAGGGGCGCCCACCGCCGACCTGGATCCAGAACGGCGTCTTGGGGCCCCGTCCCGAGGCGGGGCGCCTCCACTCGTAGAACCCGTCGGCGAGGACGAGGCATCTGCGCCGCTCCCGCCACGCGTCGCGGAACGCGGGCTTGGAGGCCACTGTCTCGGATCGGGCGTTGATCATGCGGGCGCCCATGGACGGGTCCCTGGACCAGTGGGGGACGAGCCCCCAACGGAAGGCGTCGACGAAGCGCCGCCGACCATCGCTGACGAGCACCGGTGCGTCCTGGGTAGGGGCGACGTTCCACCGCGGATGGTGCTCGGCAAGGACCACGTCCACGGGATACGCGCCGTCCAGCTCTTCCCGCTTCAGGGTGAGCCCGTACCGCCCGCACACGGCGTGCTCAGTCCGGGTCCGCGGACAGCTGGACCAGGTTCAACACGGTGCACACCGACTGGGCCAGGACCCGGGTGGAGATCCACTCGCCGGGGCCGTGGAAGTCCACCCCGCCGGCGAAGACGTTGGGCGTGGGCATGCCCAGGGCCGTCAGGCGTGACCCGTCCGTTCCACCGCGGATGGGCTCGAGCCGCGGCTCCACGCCGGCCGCCTCCACGGCGCGCCTCAGGCGTCGCGCGATCTCCGGATGCCCTCGCAGCACGTCGTACATGTTGCGGTACTGTTCCCGGATCTCCACCTCCACGCCGAGGCCCGGCGCTTCCGCCTGGAGCGCCTCGCACATGGCGCGCAGCCGCCGGCCGCGCTCCGCCAGCACGTCGGTGTCGAAGTCCCGCAGGATGAGTTGGACGCGGCAGCGGGCGCTGTCTCCCGAGACCGAGACGGGATGGAAGAATCCCTCCCGCCCCTCGGTGCACTCCGGGGCCTCGGCCATGGGAAGCCGGGACAGGAGCTTTCCGGCCCAGGTCAGCGCGTTGACCATCTTGCCCTTGGCCGTGCCGGGGTGGACGGAGATGCCCGTGAGGGTGACCACGGCCTTGTCCGCGGAGAACGTCTCCACGTTGATCTCGCCGGTGAAGCTCCCGTCGATGGTGTACGCCACCGGGCAAGCGAATCGATCCAACGGGAAGTGGTCTGCGCCCCTGCCGATCTCCTCGTCGGGATTGAAGCAGACGCGCACCGTGGGGTGCGTCAGGCCGGGCTCGGCGAGAAGGATCTCGAGGGCGCCCATGATGGACGCGATCCCGGCCTTGTCGTCGGCGCCCAGGAGCGTGCTTCCGTCCGTGGTGATGAGCGTGTCACCCACGCAGCTCCGGAGCTCGGGGCTGTGCTCGGGGTCCAGGACGATGCCGTGCCCGACCTCGAGCACGCCTCCGTCGTAGCTCTCCACCTTCCGGGGGCGGACGCCCGCGCCCGTGAACTGGGGCGCGGTGTCGAGATGGGCGCAGAGGCCCACACGCCCGGGCGCGGTGCCCGGGAGCTCGGCGAGCACGTAGCCGTTCTCGTCCATGGAGGGCTCGGGCTCCCCGACGCCGCGGAGTCCCAGGTCGCGCAGTTCCTCCACCAGCCGGCGGCCCAACTCGAGCTGGCCGGGCGTGGTGGGGCAGCCGGTGGCTTCCTCGTCGGACTGCGTGTCCACCTGGACGTACCGGAGGAACCGCTCCACCACCTGCGTCCGCTCGAGCACCTCGGACGGGTCTGCGAAGGCACGGAAAGGCCTCATCGGCCACCCCCTCCACCCCCGCCTCCACCTCCACCCGAAGATCCCCCGCCCCCGGATCCGGAGCTGCTTCCGGGAGGCGTGGAGGCCGAGGCGATGCGTCCACCCAGCTCCGAGCCCACGGCGTTGCTCAGCGCGCCGATGTCGTCGAGAGGCCCGTCACCGCGGTACCAGCCGATGCGCCGCGCGATGGATGCGTTCCGTGCGATCAATGAGATGGTC
>CAYGKI010000170.1:0-7345 GCA_964350235.1 uncultured Gemmatimonadaceae bacterium
CAGGAAGCGGGAGCGGTGACGGTGAACGTGGGCCTGTTCATCAACGCCACCATCAGCTTTCTCATCGTGGGCTTCGCGGTATTTCTCCTGGTCAAGTCGGTGAACCGACTGAAGCGCGAGGAGCCCGTGCCGCCTCCGGCGCCCACCGAGAAGCCGTGTCCCCACTGTGCCATGAACATCCCGCTGGCCGCGTCCCGCTGCCCGCACTGCACATCCGAGCTCCAGGGCGCCGCCTGACGTTCCGGAGCGTGGCCATCGCATAGCCCGAGCTTCCCCAGGGGGGTCCGACGTGGCATCGAAGTCCGAAGTATTCAGTTCCCGCTGGGGGATGCTCCTGGCCATGCTCGGCATGGCCGTGGGGACCGGGAATATCTGGAGATTCCCGCGGGTGGCGGCGAGCAACGGCGGCGGCCCGTTCCTGGTGGCCTGGGTGGTGTTCCTCCTGGCCTGGTCGGTCCCCCTGCTGATTCTCGAGTTCGGCATGGGGAAGGGGACACGCAAGGGGCCGGTGGGCGCCTTCGTGAAGACGCTGGGACCTGCGGCCGCGTGGATGGGGGCCTGGGTGGCCTTCGTGGCCACGGCCATCATGTTCTACTACAGCGTGGTCATGGGGTGGACCCTCCGGTTCTTCGTGGGCACCCTGACCGGTGAGGTCCCCGGGCCCGGAGCGCCGGACGCCTTTTGGAACGCTTTCCACTCCACGCCGCAGGCCCTGCTCACCCACTTCGTCGCGGTGGGGATGGCGCTCTTCGTGGTGTCCCGGGGGGTGAAAGGCATCGAGACCGCCGCCCGCATCCTCATCCCCAGCCTCATCGTGTTGGTGGCGGTGCTGGCGGTGAAGGCGCTGACGCTCCCCGGTGCTTCCCAGGGCCTGGCGTTCCTCTTCACCCCCAACCTGGCGGATCTGGCCAACTACGAGATCTGGCTCCAGGCGCTGACCCAGAACGCATGGGACACGGGTGCCGGATGGGGACTGGTCCTGACCTACGCGGTTTACATGCGGGCCCGGGAGGACACGGCGCTGAACGCCTTCGTCATCGGCTTCGGGAACAACTCCATGTCGCTCCTGGCCGGGATCATGGTCCTGTGCACGGTCTTCAGCGTCATGCCCGAGGCCGCGGGTGACATCGTCGGCGCCGGCAACGAGGGGCTGACGTTCATCTGGATCCCGCAGCTCTTCGCCGGGATCCCCGGGGGACGATTCTTCCAGGCCCTCTTCTTCCTGTCCCTGGTCTTCGCGGCGTGGACCAGCCTGGTGGCCATGATCGAGCTGGCCAGCCGGATCCTCATGGACCTGGGGGTGGAGCGACGGAAGGCCGTGACGCTGGTGGGCGCGGCCGGTCTCCTCTTCGGCATACCCAGCGCCCTGAACATCGAGTTCTTCCGGAATCAGGACTGGGTATGGGGCGTCGGCCTCATGGTGTCCGGGTTCCTCTTCGCGTTCGCGGTCCTGCGGTACGGGGTGACTCGTTGGCGGGAGACGTTCGTGAACACGGAAGACTCGGACATCCGCATCGGCGCCTGGTGGGACTGGGCCATCCGGCTGGTGGCGGTGCAGGCCGTCGTCCTCGCGGGGTGGTGGCTGTGGAGCGCGCGCGGGACCGACTTCAGGGCCACGTGGACGCTCTTCAGCTCCTACAACGTGGGCTCGGTGGTCATCCAGTGGGTCGTGGTCCTCGCCCTGCTCCTGCTGCTCAACCGGTTCCTGGCGAGGCCCTTCTCCGACCCCGAGCGCTGACGGCCTCGGAGCCTCGAAGCGGGCCCGGCCGGGTGGACTTCGCCACGTTCGAGCGCGCGGCGCGCGACGCCTTCGACGACATCCCCACCGAGTACAAGGAGGGGGTGGACGGGCTGGTCGTGTCCAAAGATGCGCCCGCCCACCCGACCCTTCCGCACGTCTACACCCTGGGCGAGTGCCTCACCGAGGATCACCCCTCGGACTTCGGAGGCCCCGACACCACCCGCTCCGTCATCGCCCTCTACTGGGGCTCGTTCCAGGCGCTGGCCCGACGCGACGAGGCTTTCGACTGGGAAGGCGAGCTGTGGGAGACGCTGACCCACGAGCTTCGGCACCACCTCGAGTCGCTGGCGCGGGAGGACGCGCTGGAGGGGGTGGACTATGCCTCGGACCAGACCTTCAGGCGTGACGAGGGACTCGACTTCGATCCCTGGTACTACCAGCACGGGGACGACCTGGGGGGTGGCGTTTTCGACGTCGAGGGGGCCCTCTACATCGAGCAGATATGGGCGCCGGGGGACTTCGCCCACCTTGACGCGGTGACGTTCCACTGGGCGGGTCGTCTCCATCGGATCCCCCGTCCCCAAGCCCTGGGCGACGTGCACTTCGTCTGGCTGGAAGGGCTCGAGGGCCAGCGGGGATCCGTGGAGTTGGTGCTGGTGAGGCGCAGGAAGTGGTGGGAGGGGTTCGCCGGATTGCTGGGCCGGGGGCGGCGGGAGGTGCTCGAGTCGCGCGCCGAAGCGGAACCGGTGACGTCGGAGGGGTAGGCGTCCCGCATCATGGCCCTACACGACCGATACGCACGACGGACGCCGTTCGAGCTGGCCTTCCCCGACCGGGAGGTGGCCCAGCGCCTCGCGGACGAGGTCCAGGCCGAGGCGGAGGCCAGGGGTGTCGATCCCCGGCATCCACAGATGTTCGCCACGCTGGGCTCGGTGGGCCGCTACCTCGGCGAGCTCCGTGATCCGGAAGCCGCCCCGGAGGCCGCGCATCAGTACGCCGCGCTGGCCTTCCACGGCCTCGCTTTCGTCAGAGCCGGGTATCCCCTGTATCTGCTGTCCACCGAAGCGGCGCGGAGCCTGGTGTCCGAGGCGCCGGACGGGGCTCCCCAGCCCCCGGAGGAGGCCGGGTACGTCCAGCTGCCCCAACATCTCTTCTGGGTTGAGGACGGCGGCGAAGAGAGCGTTCCCGAGTCCCTCGACGGTCTCTTCTGGACGCTGACGGGGCACGGCACCCTCCACACCCTCCTGGTGACCGGCGTGCGACCGGATCGACCCGGCGTCGGGGTGGTTCCGCTGCCGGAGGCTCCTCTCGGCGACGCATCGAAGTGGCTTCGCGCCCGGGTCAGGGAGGAGGGGGAGGGCGCGGACTTCGCCAGCTCGATACCCGGGGCGGAGATGGATGCGCTCTACGGAATACGGGCGGCGGGAGAGCCGCTGAAGCTCCTGGCCCGGCTCTTCGCGTTGCTCCATGCGGCCCCCGGGCGCGTCGAGCGGAGGGCCGTTCCGTCGGAGGTGGATCCACCCGCGTCGCCCGGCTCGGTGCCCGGCGAGGGCGAGGGGCCGGCCGGCGCGTCGGGCCGCCCGCCGGAGGCCGGGCCCGTCCCGTCCCGGCTGTCCTATACCCTCATCCGGGAGTGACGCCGGCCCCATGCCAAGGGAATCGAAGAAGGCGCGCCGGGCGCGAGCGGAGGAGGTCTACGACCTGCTCCAGGCCGAGTACCCCGACGCCCATTGTGAGCTCGACCACGAGAACGCGTTCCAGCTGGCCGTGGCGACCATCCTCTCGGCGCAAACCACGGACGTGCGGGTGAACATGGTCACGCCCCACCTCTTCCGTCGGTATCCGGACGCCGAGGCTCTTGCCAACGCGCAGCAGGAGGACGTGGAGGAGATCGTGCGCTCCACGGGGTTCTTCCGGAACAAGGCCAGGAACATCATCGGCTTCGCGCGGGGTCTGATGGCCGACTACGGCGGCGAGGTCCCTCCCCGGATGGATGCCCTGGCGGACCTTCCCGGGGTGGGGCGGAAGACCGCCAATGTCATCCTCGGCAACGCCTTCGGCATCGACGAGGGGGTGGTGGTGGATACCCACGTCAAGCGCCTCTCCAACCTCCTCCGCTTCACGAGGGAGAAGACCCCCGAGAAGGTCGAGCGGGACCTGATGGACATCTTCCCCCGTGCGCGCTGGACCATGCTGTCCCATCTGCTCATCTGGCACGGCCGCCGTGTGTGCGAAGCCCGGAATCCCCGGTGCGAAGCCTGCGTGGTGGCGCACCTGTGCCCGTCTTCCAAGGTTTGACGCCCCAACCCGACCACGAGGAAATCATGCCCGACCGTGCCGAAGCCGTTGCCCTGCTCGAGGAGTGGGTGGAGAACGAAGGCCTCCGCAAGCACATGTACTCCGTCGAAGCCTCCATGCGGCACTATGCCCGGATGCGTGGCGAGGACGAGGACCTGTGGGGACTGGCCGGGCTTCTCCACGACCTGGATTGGGAGAAGTACCCGGAGGAGCATCCCCTGAAGGCCGTGGAGCACCTCAGGGGGCTGGGATATCCCGAGGAGCTGCTCCACGCCATTCTGGCTCATCGCGCAGACTTCACCGGTGTCGACCCCGAGTCCGATCTCGACAAGCACCTCATCGCATGCGACGAGCTTTCGGGCCTGGTGTTCGCGGCATGCCTGGTCCGTCCCACGGGCATCGACGACCTGAAGCCCAAGTCCGTCACGAAGAAGCTCAAGGACAAGACCTTCGCGGCGGGGGTGAGCCGGGACGAGGTGGAGTGGGGCATGGAGCTCATCGGCGTGGAGCGGGCGGCCCACATCCAGAACATCATCGACGGCATGAGGGCGCGCGCCGAGGAGCTGGGGCTGAGGGGGCAGGACCTGCAGGGTTGAGCGCCGCGCGCGCCGTGGCTCTACTCGACGGCACCCGCCTGGAGCTTCGAATGGCATTGGGAACCGCCTTTTCCGGACCCGTGTAGGACCGTCCAGCGCTCCGGGCCGGCGTGCCCTCCGGCCAGGTCGACACCGGCCGGCGCGGCCCCCGACTTCCACCCCTCGCCTCCGATGACGCGTCCACTCGTCCTGGCCCTTCTCGGCCTGGTGCTCACGGCCTTCCCGGTCACCCCCGCGGGTGGCCAGGACGTGGAGATGCTCGCCGCTCGGTACGGCACCCGTCCCCCAGCCGCCTACTACCGGGAGCTGGCGCGGAATCCGGACGCGTTCCGTTTCCGTCGTGGGCGCGCCGGGCGGGTGCTCCCCAGCGGTGCTTTCCGCGCGTCCGGAGCCGACGGCGCGGGCGGAAGCGCCGCGGCGGGCCCCATGAGCACGCTGGGTCCGCGGGACGGGCCGGTGGTGGGCGACTTCACCATCCCCGTCGTGCTCGGGCTGTTCGACGACACGCCCGGGTCGGGCCCGTACTCCGCCGCCCAGATCCACGCCGCCTACTTCGCGGACCTCCCGGGAACGGTGCGCGCGTACTACGACGAGGTCTCCGGCGGACGGGTGGCGCTGGACGCGGCGGTCCAGGCCTGGGCGCGGGTGGACCTGACCCGAGCCGAGGTCACGCGGGGCGACGGCGCCCTCTCCTCGGCAGCCCTCGGTCAGGGAGGGATCGGAAACTACGTCCACGCGCTGGTGAACCAGGTCTTCGCCACCGACCCGTCCCTCGACTGGGGCGCGTTCGACAACGACGGTCCTGACGGGGTGCCGAACTCCGGGGACGACGACGGCTTCGTGGACGCCCTGGCCGTGATGCACCCCACCAGCGGCGCCGAGTGCAACAACGACTACGCCCGTATCTGGTCCCACAAGTGGAACCTCAGCGAAGCGCTCCGCGGGGTGACGGTGGAGACGCCGTCCCCCAGGACCGGCGGGGGCGCCATCCGCATCGACGACTACTTCGTAGTTCCGTCACTGGCATGTGAGTCGTCGCAAGGCCAACGGCTCAACGAGATCGGGATCTTCACCCACGAGGTGGGCCACGCCTTCGGCCTCCCCGACCTGTACGACGTCCGTTACCGGCACGCCGGGGTGGGGACGTGGGATCTGATGTCCTCGGGAGCCTGGGGGTGTGGAGCTCTGGGCGACACACCTGATTCCCCGTGTCACATGGGCGCCTGGAGCAAGGCCATGCTCGGGTGGGTCGACGTGATCACCCTGGATCCCGACACGGACCACGGCACCCTGGTGCTCCCTCCCGTGGAGACGGGTGGGCCCGTCTACCGGATCGACGCCCAGGACGGCTCCGGCGAGTACTTTCTCCTGGAGAACCGGCAGCCGGTGGGCGATTACGACCAGAACCTCCATGGCGGGGGCGGGTTGTTGGTCTGGCAGATCGATCCCGTGCGCGTGGCCGCCCGGTGGGCGGCCAACACGGTGAACGGGAGCGACCAGCCGGGCGTCCGACTCCGCGAAGCGGACGGCCGGGGGGATCTGCTCAGGCCCGGTGGGGGGCGAGGTGACGCCGGCGACGCCTTCCCCGGGACCACGGGCAACACGGCCTTCCACGCCGGGACCGATCCCGCCGCCCTGTCCTACGAAGGGTCCGCCACGGGGCTCACCATCCGCAACATCGAGGCCGCCTCCCTGGCCGGAGCGGATGCCACGTTCGATCTCACCACGCGCCTCACCCGGGTGACGCTCGTCGCCGAGGGCTCGGCGGCGACCGAGCGGATCTTCAGCATCGATGGTGCGTCACCCCAGCCGTCCGGGGGGACGTTCGAAGTGGTCCCGTTCAGCCGGGGACGGGTGGAGGCCGCCGCCGGGGAGGTGCTCGCCCCCGGTGAGCGCAGGCCCTTCCGTGAGTGGGTGGACGGAGAGACGGCTCGGATCCGGACCGTGGACGTTCCGGTTACGGACACCACCCTGACCGCGGTCTATTCGGGGCGGGAGATCCAGCTCGGGGTCACGCTGGAATCCGACGCGGGTGCCGTAGTCCCGGCGGCGGTGGCCAGCGCCCCCAGCTCGCCGGACCTGTGGTTCATCGAGGGACAGGACGTGGAGGTCCGGGTGGAGCCCAGGACCGGCTTCGCCTTCGCAGGGTGGACCGGCGATCTCGAAGGCGCGTCGAACCCGGCGTTCGTGACCATGGTCGAGCCCGTGTTCGCCGGCGCCACGCTCTCGTCCGTGTATGCCGTCCCCGACGCCCCGTTCGAAGCCGTCGCCGCGGCGCCGCAGCGTCTCACGCTCCAAGCGTCCAACGCGAACGCGCCGGTGGCGTGGAGCTTCGTCTCCGGCGACCTCCCCGAAGGCATGAGCCTCCGCAACGCCGGAACGTTGGAGGGGATCCCGCTGGAAACCGGGCAGTTCACCCTGACGGTCCTGGCTCGCGACGCCATCGGTCTCACCGCCGAGGGGGAGGTCGTGCTCCAGGTGGGTCCCGCCGAGATCACGGCGTCCCGGGCGGCGACTCCGTTCCTCCTCGGGGGCCCGTTGACGGACGCCGAAGCCGAGGTGCTGGACCGGAACGGAAACGGGGACGGCCGATACGATCTGGGAGACTTCAGGGCATGGGTCCGGAAGCTCAGGGAAGGAAGAGAATGATGGTGAAACGGAGCCTGCGAACGTCCGGCCGGATGGGGCGTTGGGTGCTGTCGGCTGTTCT
>CAYGKI010000171.1:0-7289 GCA_964350235.1 uncultured Gemmatimonadaceae bacterium
CTCCCCGCCAAGTTCCCGAACCTGCTGGTGAACGGGTCCTCGGGCATCGCGGTGGGCATGGCCACCAACATCCCGCCGCACAACCTGCGCGAGATCAACGAGGCCGTTCAGACGCTCATCGACGAGCCCGATCTGCCCCAGGAGCGCCTGGAGCACATCGTGAAGGGCCCCGACTTCCCCACCGGCGGCATCATCTGCGGCCGCGAGGGGAGCCGGGACGCGTACCGCACCGGCCGTGGCCGGGTGGTCATGCGCGCCCGGGCGGACATCGAGCAGGTGGACGCCAACTCGGAGCGGATCGTCGTCACCGAGATCCCCTTCATGGTGAACAAGTCGCGTCTCATCGAGCAGATCGCGAATCTGGTCCGGGACAAGAAGATCACCGAGATCCGCGACATGCGGGACGAGTCGGACCGGCAGGGCATGCGCATCGTCATCGAGCTGAAGCGCGACGCCGTGCCCCACATCGTGCTGAACAAGCTGTACAAGCACACCCAGATGCAGTCCACGTTCGGGACCATCCTCCTGTCCCTTGTGGACGGCCAGCCCAAGATCATGACGCTGCGCGAGATGCTGCAGCACTTCATCGATCACCGGCTGGTCGTCATCGTCCGGCGGAGCGAGTTCGACCTCAGGAAGGCCCAGGAGCGGGAGCACATCCTCGAGGGCCTGAAGATCGCCGTCGACAACATCGACGAGGTCATCCGGATCATCCGGGCCGCCGACGACACCGACCAGGCGTCCACGCAGCTCCAGGAGACCTTCGAGCTCAGCGAGCGGCAGGCCAAGGCCATCCTGGACATGCGCCTGGCCCGCCTCACCGGTCTGGAGATCGAGAAGCTGGAGGAGGAGCTCGCCGAGGTCCGCGCCACCATCCAGGAGTTGCAGGCCATCCTGGGCTCCGAGGAGCGCCGGCGGGAGATCCTCAAGGAGGAGCTGGACGAGATCTCCGAGCAGTACGGCGACGAGCGCCGCACCGAGATCATCGGCGCCGTGGGCGACTTCAACGTCGAGGACCTCATCGTCGAGGAGGACATGGTGGTCACCGTGTCCCACGGCGGCTACGTGAAGCGCCTGCCCGTGGACACCTACCGCGCCCAGCGGCGCGGCGGCCGGGGCTTGCGCGGCATGGACACCAAGGACGAGGACTGGGTGGAGCACCTGTTCGTGGCCTCCACCCACGACTACATCATGATCTTCACCCGCGGGGGCCAGTGCTACTGGCTCAAGGTGTGGGAGATCCCGGTGGGTGGCCGCACGTCGCGCGGCAAGCCCATCGTCAACCTGTTGAACCTGGGCTCCAACGAGCAGATCGCCTCGGTGGTGCCCGTGCGGGAGTTCTCCGAGGACCGCTACCTGTTCTTCTGCACCCGCAACGGCGTGGTGAAGAAGACGGAGCTGTCGGCGTACGGCAACGTGCGCTCCGTGGGGCTCAACGCCATCAACATCCGCGAGGGCGACGAGCTCATCGACGTGCGCATCACGTCGGGCGACGACGAGGTCATCCTGGCCAGCCGGAACGGCATGGCCATCCGCTTCCACGAGAGCGACGTCCGCAAGACGGGGCGCGCCACGGAAGGGGTGCGCGGCCTGGATCTGGCCGAAGGCGACGTGCTCGTGGGGATGGTGGTGGTGCGCGACGACTCCACCCTGCTGGTGGTGTCGGAGAACGGCATGGGCAAGCGCACCGAGGTGGACGAGTACCGCTTCCAGCGCAGGGGCGGAAAGGGCGTCATCAACCTCAAGGTCTCGAAGAAGACCGGGCAGGTGGTCTCCATCAAGTCCGTCCGCGACGAGGAGCAGCTCATGCTCATCACGCGGCAGGGCGTGGTGAACCGGCAGAGCGTGGCCGAGATCCGCGTCATCGGGCGGGCGACCCAGGGCGTGCGCCTGATGAATCTGGACAAGGGCGACCAGGTGGTGGACGTGGCCTGGGTGATCATCGCCGACGAGGACGAAGAGGACGAGGCGGTGGAGACCGCCGTCCAGATCGCCGAGGCGCAGGCCGCCGAGGAGCGCTCCGGACAGGCTGCCCGCCCGCCCAGGGCCGGCGCCCCCGTGGACGGGGAGGACCTGGACGAGGATGACCTGGCGGAGGACGACGCGGACGACGACTTCGAGGACGACGACTTCGAGGAGGATGACGCGTGAGGCCCCGCCGGTGACCGCGCGGGCGTCGGCGGCCTCCCCGGTGCAGGGGGAGGGCCTGGTGGGCCTCCCCGAGATCGAGGCGGCGGCGCGTAGGCTCCAGGGCGTGGCCCTGGCGACGCCGTTGTTGCCCGCCGACGCGGTGTCGGAGGCGGTGGGCGCCACCGTGCGTCTCAAGTGCGAGAGCCTGCAGCGCGCGGGCTCGTTCAAGGTACGGGGCGCCTTCAACTTCGTATCCCAGCTGTCGGACGAGCAGGTGGCGGGCGGCATCATCACCTACTCCTCGGGCAACCATGCCCAGGCGGTGGCGCTAGCGGGCAAGCTGCGCGGCGTCCGGGCGGTGGTGGTCATGCCCACCACGGCGCCGAAGGTGAAGGTGGAGGGCGCCCGGAGGCTCGGTGCGCAGGTGTTCTTCGAGGGCACCACGTCGGTGGAGCGGAAGGTCAGGGCCGAGGCCATCGCCAAGGAGGAAGGGCTGGCCATGGTCCCTCCCTTCGATCACCGGCACATCATCGCCGGGCAGGGGACGGTGGGCTTCGAGATCGCCAAGAGCTGGCCCGACGTGGACCTGGTGCTGGCGCCCATCGGGGGAGGCGGGCTGGCCAGCGGCGTGGCGGCGGCGGTGAAGCGCATGCTGCCCCGAGCGCGGGTCGTGGGCGTCGAGCCGGAGGGTGCGGCCTCCATGCGCGCCGCGCTGGATGCGGGGAAGCCCGTGAAGCTGGACCGCATCGACACCATCGCCGACGGGTTGGCGCCGGTCATCTCGGGCGAGCTCACCTTCGAGCACGCCAGGGCCCTCATGGACGACGTGGTGACCGTCACCGACGAGGCCATCCGCGAAGCCACGACGCTGCTCGTGGGCCGACAGAAGCTGGTGGTGGAGTTCAGCGGCGCGGCCACCACGGCGGCGCTCCTGTCCGGAGCGGTGGACGCCGAAGGCGCGAGCGTGGCCGCGGTCATCAGCGGCGGCAACCTGGATCCGTCGCTCTTTTCCGAGCTGTTCTGAGGCCTTATCGGCCTGCGCATCCACCCAGACGAGCCGACGCCATGTCCATCCGCCGACTCCTCCTCTTCGACATCGACGGCACGCTGGTGCGCGGCGGCCCGGCCAAGACGGCCTTCGAAGCGGCGCTGGTGGAGACGTTCGGCACCACCGGGGACACGGAGCGGGTGAGCTTCGCGGGCAAGACCGACCCCCAGATCGCCCGGGAGCTCCTGTCCGCCGTGGGCCTGGAGCGCCACGAGATCGACGCCGGCTTCGAGGCGCTCTGGACGCGCTACCTGGGCCACCTGGAGCGCCATCTCGTGGACCGGCCCATGGAGATCCTCCCCGGGGTCACCGATCTGCTGGACGCCCTCACGCCGCACGCCGACGTGGGCGTGGGCCTCCTCACGGGCAACATCGAGGGTGGAGCGCGGCTGAAGCTGGGATCGGCGCGTCTCTGGGATCGCTTCCATATGGGGAGCTACGGATCCGACCACGAGGAGCGCGACGAGCTTCCGGCCATCGCGCTGGAGCGGGCGCGCCAGTTCTGGGGACGTCCGGTTCCGGCCACCGAGGCCGTGGTCATCGGGGACACCCCCCGGGACGTCCAGTGCGGCAAGAAGGGCGGCGCCCGGACCCTGGCCGTGGCCACCGGGACCTACGGGGCCGAGGAACTCCACGCCACGGGAGCCGACCGGGTGGTCTCGGACCTGGCGGCCACCGACGACGTGGTGCACTGGCTGCTCGGGGACTAGCCCGCGCCGGGATTGCTTGATCGGGGCCCGGGCCGGAAGCATCTTCCAGGCTCGAATGAATCATGAGGCGTGCGACCGTCGGTCGCGCCGCACGCCGGACCTCACCGGGTCCGGACCGCAACGGGGGAGACCGTGTCCAGAAGCGAGAAACGCAGACAGGCCCGGGAGCAGGGGGACGACTCGGGCATGAAGAAGATCTACTTCGTCCTCGGCGCGGTGGCCGTCATCGGCATCGGCGTCGTGGCCTACTCCTTCGGGAGCAGCACGCTGAGCGGTGCGGCTACCGCGCCCGTGCAGGTGGAAGGGCTGGAGAACAGCGAGCGCCTCGTGGAGCTGGCCGAGGGGGTCACGCTGGGTGACGAGAACGCACCCATCACCATCGTGGAGTTCGGCGACTATCAGTGCCCCGGCTGCGGCTCGTTCGCCCAGACGGTGAAGCCCCAGGTGCAGCTCCAGCTGGTGGAGCAGGGCCAGGCGAAGTTCGTCTTCTACGACTTCCCCCTGATCCAGATCCACCCCCATGCCTTCCTGGCCGCCCGGGCCGCGCGCTGCGCCGGGGAGCAGGACGGATACTGGGACTACCACGACCTCCTCTTCCGGATGCAGGCGCGGTGGTCGGGACAGGCCAGCGCCATCGGATCGTTCCAGGACTACGCCGCGTCGGTGGGGCTGGACGAGGGCGCGTTCGAGTCCTGCCTGCAGAGTGACCGGTACGCCGACGTGGTCACCGCCAACATGGAGCTGGGCGCCCAGCTGGGCGTGAGCGGCACGCCCACCGTCATGGTGAACGCGGGCGGGCAGGTGCGCCGCGTGGCGGCGGCGTTCGACGCCATCCTCGAGGCCGTGAACGACATGAGCCCCGTGGCCGAAGGCACGTCCGGCGGGGGTAACTGATGGCGTCCAAGGCGAAGCCGACGCTGAAGCTCCGTCTCCTGTTCGTGGACGATGGGGACTATCACGACGAGGAGGTGGAGGTGCCGGCGGGAGGCGTCGACCAGTACGAGCGTCTCCTGGACTTCCTGCGCGAGGACGCGGACGTCCTGAAGCATCTGCACGTGGACATGGACCGCCTCTGCGCGGCGTACCGCCTGGCGGACTGACGGCGGCGGGGCCCGGCGAGGGCTCCGTTCTCCCGAGCGCGAACGGCGCGGCGTCCCGAGTGGGGCGCCGCGCCGTTTCGCGTTTCCGGGGATGGGGGACGGCCGGGCACCCCGGGTGCGGGCCGCTCGCCGCGGACCGGCGTCAGGCCGTGGCCCTAACGTGAGCGGGGCCGGCCGCATGCTCCGAACCGAGGGGTCAGTCCGGCCCGGGCGCCTCGGTCACGCGGGCCCGCACCGCTTCCAGGGTCCAGCGCGACACCGCCGCCGGAGGCCAGGTGCCATCTTCCGCGGCTTTGAGGAGGCGGTGGGCCTCGGCCAGGGCACGCCGGGCCGTGACGGCGTCCAGCAACCCCCGCGCCCGGGCCTCCTCGAACTCTTCCTCATCCAGAAGCACCGGAGCACCGTCCACGGGGAGCCACACGTCGAGGAACAGGTCGGTGGTGTCCCACACCCCCGGCTGCATGGTGGGAGGCGTGAGGATGTTGGCGTAGCACCCCGTGAACGTGCCGTCGGCGAGGTGGAAGCGGCCGATGTCGTGCCAGACCCCGGGGAAGGTGAACCAGACCGCGGGCGCGCCTGGCTCCAGGATGACCGTCTCGCCGGCGCGGACCGGATCGTGGAGCGGCGCGGCCTCCGCGAGGGTCACCACCGTGCCGTCGGGCTCCACCTCCACCACGCGCTGCTCGAAGATCTGCTCGCGGTCGGGGATCCGGCGGTAGTGGATCCGGACCTGCCCTCCGGGCTCACTCAAGGACGTCCGACCTCACCGCCTCGACGAACACGTCCATGATGCCCCCGCACACCGCCGGACTCCACGACATCAGGTCGTCGGTGAGGTCCACTCGCACGCGCTCCGGAACGCCGGACCCGATGACCCGCTGTGCGGCTTCGATGACCTCGGCCTCTCCGCATCCACCGCCCACGGTCCCCACCAGCCCTCGCTGGGGATCCACCAGCATGCGCGCGCCCACCTTCCGGGGCGTGGAGCCTCGCGTGGCCACGATGGTGGCCAGGGCACAGGGCCGCCCGGCGGCGTGGGCCTCGCCGAGGGCTTCGGTGAGGGCTCGGTCGTCCTGATGGGTCATGGGTCGTTCCCGGATTCCTGGTCGTTCCCCGACTTGAAGAAGCGCTGGTCGATGCGCTCCACGTCCTTGAGCATGCGGCCCGAGCCGCCCCGTCGGACCAGGACCAGCTCGGCGGCCACGGCCACGGCGATCTCCTCCGGGGTCTCGGCGCCGATGTCCAATCCCACGGGCGCATGGATGCGGCTCAGCAGGCTCCGGTCGATGCCGTCCTCCAGCAGCTGCACGTACGTGGCGCGCACCCGGCGCCGGCTCCCGATCATACCGACGTAGGCCGGCGGCGGGTCCAGGCGAAGCGCGCGCACGAGGCAGGCGTAGTCGTACTTGTGGCCCCGCGTCACCAGCACGAGATGCGTGCGCTCGTGCATGGGCACGTCTCGGAAGGGGTCGTCGAAATCCGCCCGGACCAGGCGCTCCGCCTCGGGAAACCGCTCCCGGGGGGCGAAGTCCGGCCGGTCGTCCACCACCGAGACCCGGTATCCCAGGGAGGCGCCCATGCGCGCCAGGGGCTGGGCGATGTGGCCGGCGCCCACCACGACCAGCTCCAGCACCGGCCGCCTGAGCTCCACGTAGACCTCGAGCTCGCTGCCGTCGTCGAGTGTGACGGTGCGCAGCCCGTCCAGCGCCCGGGGGTCGTCCAGCGTGTCCTGGAGGAGGTCGGCCAGCGCGGGCGCCTCACCCAGCAGGCGCGCGGTGGCGGGTGGCGGGCCGGAGGTCATGGCAAGCCTGGTGCCGATCCACGGGTGGCCTTCGGGTCCGCCCACCACAAGCGCCACGGCCGCGCTTCCGCCCGCTTCGGCGGTATCCAGGAGGAGCCGCGCCGCTTCCGCCGCGTCCAGCCGCCTGATCTCGGGCTCCGGCACGCCGGGCGCCCCGTCGGTGGGTGTCATGGGCCGGCACGCCGGGGGGGCAGGGCCCGGTACTCGTCCGGCGTATCCACGTCCACCAGCACGCCCGGGTCGTCGGTCTGTACCAGCCGGGCCGTCCCGTCGTCCAGGCATCGGTGGACCACGGTGCGCGCTCCTCCCTCCAGCTCCGGGTCCAGGAGCGCGCCGAAGATCCGTCTGGCGAACACGGCGGGGTGGCCTCGCCGCCCGTCGTGGACGGGGAGGGTCACGGCCGGGTCACCGGATCTCGAGGACGAGATGACGGCGCGCACGGTCTCGGCCGACACCATGGGATGGTCCAGCGGCAGCCAGACCACGTGGGTCGCCGTGTC
>CAYGKI010000172.1:0-7279 GCA_964350235.1 uncultured Gemmatimonadaceae bacterium
CAGGGCGGTGAGGAGTGCCGCGCCGGACAGCCCCAACGCCAGCGGAACCAACGATACCGACGCGTCCTCCGACGCCAGGTTCGCCTGGAGATACAGGTACACCGGCCACCCCTCCAGGACGACGATGCCGGCCAGGTAGATCACCGCGGCCATCATGAACAGGAGCCCCCCGAACGACGTCGGAATCTCCGCGACGTTCTCGGTGTCGTAGTTGGGGTAGAGCGCACCCAGGCCCAGGGCCATGGCGGTGAGGGCGAAGGTGATCCCCACCATGCTCACCGTGGTGAGCGTCAGGATGAGCGGCGAAGCCTGGAGGACGATGTTGGTGACGACGATGAGGGGGAGCGCGACCACCAGGAGCGGTACCGTCCCCACCCAGTACTTGGACCAGAACAGGGCCCTGACATCCAGGGGAGAGGACCGGAGCAGCCACATCATGCGGCCTTCCACCGACATGGCCGGAAAGACGAAGCGGGCCGCGATGGCCGCCACCACGAAGCCCGCCAGGCCGAGGTTCAGGAAGGACACCACGTTGATGAGCAGGAAGGACACCCGCTCACCCGTATAGAGCGGCAGGGCACCGATGTTGTAGACGTAGACCACCACCAGAACCGCCAGCAGGATGAGCTGCGACCATTGGGTGGTGTCCCGGAAAAACGTGCGGATCTCCTTGACCACCACACCCCTGGTGCTGGGCGAGAGCCGGCCCAGCCAGGCCTCGAGACGCCCTCCGCGCGGGCGTCCGTCGCGGCGCTCGGCACCCTCCTGGGCCCGGGAGAATCCTTCGAGGAAGTACCGCCGGTGCAGCCAGGCACCCACCACCAGGAAGGCGGCGGCGGTGCTCCAAAGGAACGCGAACGGGAACCAGTCGAAGAACCCGTTCAGATACGACATGAGCGTGTCGGCGGCCCACTCGCTGGGAAGCCAAGGCGACGTCGGTGTCCGTAGCACGGCGACGAAGTCCACCAGGTCCCGGAACTCCTCGGGACGCATGAGTCGCTCGGGGCGGAGGAACCGGAAGAGCGCCACCACGCCCGCCGCGGCGAAGAGCCCGATGAGGGCCAGGAGGTCGCGGGTCCGGCGAGCCGGGAAGATGTTGACCAGCATCAACGTCAGAGCGCTGCCCAGCACGGCGGGGATGATCAGCAGAGGGAGCAGCGTGGCCAGGGCCAGCAGGTAGTATCCCGGGCCCGCGGCGTACACCACCCCGTAGGCACCCAGCAACGGCACGGCAAGCAGCGCCACCATCCAGGAGGAGTCGAGGATGGTCTCGCCCAGGCGCGCCGTGTACACGTGCCAGGGATCCACCGGCGCCGCCACCACCAGCTCCAGGTCGTCGGACAGGAAGAAGGTGGAAAGCGCCGTGATGACGTTGGACAGCACCAGGATCATCAGGAACGTGACGAACGCCAGCCCGAGGAGCTTGGCGGACAGCACGTCGCCGATCCCCTGCGTGCCCCTGAAGTACAGGAGCATGCGGAAGATCACCACGAAGATCAGGCCCCAGAAGAACGTGCCCACGAAGCCCAGCATGAGGCCCTTGAACAGACGTCCCTCGCTCTGCCGGGCCCGGTTGAGCTTGATGCGGACCTTCGGCCTCAGGAGCCAGCCGAGCCCCGCCTGGCGGCGTGCGGCGATGCCGTTCACAGCGCCTCTTTCAGTGAAGCGATGACGTCGGCCATGACGTCGCCACCCGTGACCTTGAGGAAGATCTCCTCCAGGTGGCCACCCCCCACCTCGGACTGACGGCGGAGCTCCTCCATGGTGCCCGACGCGATGATCCGGCCGGACTGGATGATGGCGATCCGGTCGCAGAGGGCTTCGGCCACCTCCAGGGTGTGGGTGGACAGGAAGACCGTTCCGGTCTCGTCCACGAAGGTCTGGAGGAGGTCCTTGAGGAGCCGCGCCGATCTCGGATCCAGCCCCACCATGGGCTCGTCCACGACGATGAGCTCGGGCTGGTGGATGAGCGCCGAAGAGATGAGGAGCTTCTGACGCATGCCGTGGGAGTAGCTCTCGATGAGCTCGTCGCGCCACTCGCTGAGCCCGAAGAGCTCCAGGAGCCGCTCGCCGCGTCGTTCCGCCTCGGCGCCGTCCCGACCCCACAGCCCGGCCACGAAGCGGAGGAACTCCCCTCCGGACAGCTTCTCGTAGAGATAGGGTCGGTCGGGGATGTACCCCACCTTCGCCT
Organism: uncultured Gemmatimonadaceae bacterium; assembly: GCA_964350235.1. Taxonomy (GTDB): domain Bacteria; phylum Gemmatimonadota; class Gemmatimonadetes; order Longimicrobiales; family Gaopeijiaceae; genus JAWLHJ01. Next base: position 2,192 of record CAYGKI010000172.1, read on the forward strand.
TGGCCTTCTCCGGCTCGTCGGCCACGTTCACACCATCCACCAGCACCTCGCCCGCGGTGGGGCGAAGCACCCCTGCCACCATGCGGATCGTGGTGGTCTTGCCCGCCCCGTTCGGGCCCAGGAACCCGAAGATCTCTCCACGCTCGGCGCGGAGATCCAGGCCCTTCACGGCTTCGAACGCGCCGTACCGCTTCACCACCCCCTTCAGCTCGAGCATGGGGACGGAGCGGGTGGCGGCTCCCCCCTTCAGCCTCTCCGGCGCCTCGCTCATTCGGCGACCCCCAGGCCCAGGACCTCGATGTCCAGGTTACCGATGAGCCGGACGATCTCCACCTGCTGTGCCAGACCACCCACCACGAAGCGGATGTGGGACGCGTCGGCGGGATACTGTCCGAAGGTGGGGTCCACGGCCACCCACTCGCCGAGCCAGACCTCGGGCCAGGCGTGGTAGAAGAAGGCTCCGTTCACGTACACCAGGCCCACCGCCGTCCGGGCGGGAAGGCCCAGAGCCCGGGCCATGGCCACGTAGAGCACCGTGTGCTCGTTGCAGTCACCCTGGCCGCTCTCCAGGACCTGGACCGCGTTGGGCATGGAGAAGGTGATGGTCTTGTCGAGCATCCCGTAGATGGACCGGGTGAGCTGCTGCGCCACCCGGACCGGATCCGGGGACCAGGTGGCCCGCGCACCGGTGATCTCCCGTGCCCGCCGGATGATCCGCTCGTCGTCGCTCTGGATGAGCGGCTCGGGCTGCAGCGCGTCGCGCAGGTCCATGCGGGGATAGGGGAGCGTGTACCCCGGATCGAGGGTGTCCCAGCTGCCCCGCCGGACCACCAGGGTGTCGCCGCGGAGGGTCTGACGGCCGCCGTCCAGCTCGAAGCCGCTCAGGTCCACGCCGGTGAGCCGGAAGCGGAGCTCCTCGTACTCCTCGGCGTCGGACAGGTCCACGTTGCTCTGGACCGCCGTGGACAGGATGACGTCCTCGTCCACCGGGGACCCTCCCGCCAACCGTGCCTCCTCCTGGGCCTGCCTGGCCAGCTCGTACTCCGTCTTCTCCATGGAGAAGCCCAGCGGGCTGGACGCCCTGAGGATTCGTCCGTCGTCGTCGATCCAGCTTTCCACCTGGATGGCCCCGAAGCGCTCGGCGATCCTCCAGGCCGGGATGGTGTCCGTCCTCGCCGGGACCCATCTCCCGCTCCCCTCGTCCACCTGCACCGAGTCCGGAATGAAGAGGGTGTCGTGCTCCATGACCCGCACCTCGACCGTGCGGGAAGAGAGCGAGGTGGGATCGAAGACCGGGAGCCGAACCGTATTGCCCACTTCCAGGGCTCCGCTCATGGCCACCCGAATGGGGACCACGTTGGCGAACACGGGAGGCTGATCCAGCCGGAAGCTCACGTCCTGGCGGCTGCCGGCGGACTCGACGGTGACGGACAAAGTGGTATCGGCGCCCAGGGTCCCCTCGGCGCGGAACTCGCCCACCTCACTGTCGAGGGTGAAGCCGAAGCTCCGCATGGTGAGGGCGCGATCCAACTCCACTCGGGTACGGGAGACGGCCGTGCCGGTCTGACCCAGAGCCGGCAGCTCCAGCATCATGACATCCTCCATGACGAAGCCGTCGGGAAGGGTGTCCAGCCTGGACGTGGCCTGGCCCACGGTGCGCGCACCCATGGTGAGCGTGTAGAAGCTGACGCCGGGGGCCAGGCCCAACGTGGCCTCGGCGAGCTGTGCGAGCTCGGGCTGGAAGTACTCGCGGCGGACCTGCCACCCGACCATGACCAGCCAGACGAGCAGGACCAGCGGTCCCAGGGTACGTCTCAAGATTCGGTCTCCCTTTACGATCCACGCCTCGGCGCGTGCGGGCCCCGACGATGTGGGGCTCGGACTCGCGCTCGAGGCGCTCATGGGTCGCCCCACCGGATGCGGTTGGGGGGAGGGCGACGACGAAGGCTACCCTACAAGTCTCGGTCGCCCTGGTTCCCAGCGGAAGGGTTTTTCGCCGCGCCCCCCTCGACGAGTCGTTCGAGAAGCTCCTTCTCGAACTCGGTCACCGCCACCAGGACGAGCTCGTCGGGAAGGGCTCCGGAGCGCTCGTGCTCGTGGAGGACCCGAAGAAGCCCCACGGCCGCCTCCTCCGGATCCAGGCTTCCCGCACCCAGGCCAAGCGCGGGGAGGGCCAGCGACGCCAGGCCCCAGTCGGCGGCCCTCGCCAGACCGTTCCGCAGGGCCTTGTCCACCGAGGCCCTGCTCTGTGGCTCGTCGGGGGACATGACCACGACGTGGATGACGAAGCTCGCGGCCAGGGCGCCACCCGGCGTGAGCACGGCGCCACCCACCGGAACCTGCCCGCCCGCCCGCAAGCGCTCGTCCACTTCCTCGCCGGCCCGCAGCCCCACGTCGCGTGCGGCGGCCGAGACGGGCTCCAGGTCCGAGCGTACGGGTCGGAGCACCGCGTCCGCCGTCTGGTCGGCCAACGCGCCGAGCACCACGCGGATCATTGCGACTGGAGCGCCCGGGCCCGCCGGTACATGGCCGCGGCTTCCACGGGCTCGTGACGCCGGTCCAGCAGGTGCCCCAGGGAGTAGAACACCCGGGCGTCGTCGGGAAGCAGCTCCGCCGCCCGCTGCAGGACTTGGAGGGCCTCGTCGTAGCGCCCCAGTCGATTCAGGGACTCCCCCCTGTAGTAGTGCGCCGGACCATGGTCCGGGACGCGCTCACACGCCCACCGCAGCTCCGGCTCGGCCTGTCCGTACAGACCTCGGCGGAAGTACAGGATGCCCACCGCGGCCCGCACATCGACCTCGTTGGGCGCCAGGCGCTGGGCCCTCCGGAGCACCTTGTCCGCCTCGTCGAACCGAGCCTGCGCGGCCAGGCTCGTGCCCAGGTTCGTGAGCACTTCCACATGGTCCGGCTGAAGCCGCTCCGCCATCCGGAGCTGTTCCGTGGCCTCCGCGTGCCGCCCCAGCTCGTCGAAGAGCACGCCCAGGTTGTGTCGCGCCTTGAGGTGGTCGGGCCGGTCCTCGAGGATCCGCGCGTAGAGATCGATGGCCTCGCGCACGCGCCCCGATTCCACCGCGTCCCGGGCCGCCGCCAGCCGCGGGTCCTCCGGCACCTCGGCCTCCAGCGGGGCGGATGTCTCTTCGGCAGCGCCGTGGTCGACCTGCTCCGGCGCTTCGGCCTGGTCCTCACCCTGCCAATCCGCGGATTCGTGGCCTTCCCCGGCTACTTCGTCCGGGTCCACGAGCTCGAAGACGTCGCCCTGCGCGCCCTCCGTCGCCTGGGTGGGTCCATGGCCCTCCTCCCCGGTGTCCTGACCCTCCTCCGGGTCCCGGGCCTCCGCGGGCTCCGTCGAAGGGGCGGCGTCCTCCGGCCGCTGGGCCTTCGATCCTCGTCTACGCCTGCGACTCATGCCCGACCTCCCGTGGTCTCCAGGACCCAGCGGAGGTACTCCGGCGCCCCGTCGTCGACGTCGAAGGCCAGGATCTCGGGCGTCTCGTACGGATGCAGCTCCGCGATCCTGCTTCGGGCCGCGCCGAAGGCCCCGGTGGGCACCTTCATGATGAGAAGATGCTCCGGGTCACGGTGGATCTCGCCTTTCCACCTGTAGATGGACGTCACGCCGGGCACCATGTTCACGCAGGCCACCAGGCCCTCGCCCACCAGCGCCTCGGCGAGCCGTCCCCCCGTCTCCGCGTCCGGCGCGGTGACCAGCACGAGGGAGACGCCCTCACTCGCCATGGAGCTCGTCCAGGGTGTCGTCGGAGGGCTCGTGCTCGTAGAGCTTGTCGATGAGGTCGTCCATCCTCTCCTGGAGCTCGCGGCGCTTCACCTTCAGGGTGGGCGTGAGCAGGCCGTTCTCCACAGTGAGCTCCTCGGACAGGATGGCGAGCTTCTTGGGGCGCTCGTACGAGGCCAGGTCCTGGAGGCTTCCCAGGGTCTCCCGCTCCATGTGGGCGACGACCTTCGGGTCCGCCACCAGCTCCGCCCGGTCCTTCCACTGGATCCCCTGCTGCCGGGCCCAGGCCTCCAGCGCCGCGAAATCCGGGACCACGAGGAGAGATGGATACTTCCGCCGGTCTCCCACCATGACCGCCTGTTCCACGAGGCGGTGCGTCTTGAGCCGGTTCTCGATGGGCTGAGGGGCGATGTTCTTGCCCCCCGCCGTGACGATGATGTCCTTCTTCCGATCGGTGATGGACAGGAATCCGTCGTCGTCGATCTCCCCGATGTCGCCGGTGGCGATCCAGCCGTCCTCGTCGATGATCTCACGCGTCGCTTCCGGATCGTCCAGGTAGCCCTTCATGACCTGGGGCCCCCGGACGAGGATCTCACCGTCCTCCGCGATCCGGACCTCCGTCCCGGGCAGCGGCTTCCCCACCGTCCCGATGCGGAAGTCCTCCTCGGTGTTCACGTTGGTCACGGGACTGGTCTCGGTGAGGCCGTATCCCTCGAGAATCGTGAGCCCGATGGAATAGAAGAACCGGTTGAGCGCCGGAGCCAGCGGCCCCCCGCCGCTGACGAAGAAGCGGATGCGCCCACCCACCGCCGCCTTCACCTTGGAGAAGACCAACCGGTCCGCCAGCCCGTACTTGAGGGCGAGCAGCCCTCCGGGCTGCCGGCCCGCGAGCCTCAGGTCGGCCACCCGGTCGGCCACGTCGGCGGCCCAGCTCACGAGGAGCTTCTTGACGCCGTGCGCCCCCATGATCCCGTTGTAGATCTTTTCGTAGATCCGGGGCACCGAGACCACCACCGTGGGACGGATGACCTTGAAGTCGTCCACCAGGGTATGGATGTCGCGAGGGTACGCGATCCGGCACCCCACCCACATGAACAGATAGTCGCACATCCTCTGGAGAATGTGGGACAGGGGCAGGAAGCTCACCGTGTTGTCGGCTGCCGAGACCTCCAGGGCCATCCGGCTGGCCCGGACGTTGGACGCGATGTTGTTGTGGGTGAGCATGACGCCCTTGGGCGTCCCAGTGGTCCCCGACGTGTAGATGACGGTGGCCACGGCGTCCGGACGCGCCGAAAGTGCCCGCTCGCGGTACGAGGCCTCGGTCCAAGCGTCGGCCAGCTCCCCCCCCCTGGCGA
>CAYGKI010000173.1:0-7258 GCA_964350235.1 uncultured Gemmatimonadaceae bacterium
GCCGATGAAGCGTCCAGCGCGGCGGACGGCATCGAGAAGAAGCTGGAGAACTACGCCAAGCTCCGCGACGAGATGCTGGAAGACCTGAAGCACGAGCGCCGTCAGATCGGGAAGATGCGCGAGGGGTTGGGCAAGTTCGTGGCGGACTCCAACGGGCTGGTCCTCGAGGTACTGGCCACGCTCACCTGACGGACCATCCGGGGCGGCCTGCCGTGTCGAACCCGTTCTGGGACGAGCCGGATACGGTAGAGCGATTCGCCGGGCGGGCTCCGGACCACCGCCTGACGCGCCTGGTGGAGGACGTCGCCACGCCCTCCGCCTGCCGCGTGCTCGACCTGGGATGCGCCGGAGGAAGGAACACGGTGCTGTTGGCCGGCGCCGGGTTCGACGTATGGGCGCGAGACGCGTCCCTCCCCATGGTGGAGCGCACGCGGGAGGCGGTGCGCCACGCCCTCGGACCCGAGGAAGCCCAGCGCCGGGTACGGGTGGGCCGCATGGACGACCTGAGCGACTTCGACGACGGGGCCCTGGATCTGGTGGTGGCGCTGGGCCTGTACCAGAACGCCGAGAGCCTGGCGGAGTGGGAGGCGGCCCTGGACGAGACGGCGCGTGTGCTCGCCCCCGGAGGCCGGGCGCTGGTGGCCCACTTCACCCCCGAGGTGGACCTCACCGGGGAGGGCACCCGGCCCGTGCCCGGACAGCCCCACGTGTTCGAAGGCCTTCCCGGAGGCCGAGCGGTGCTGGTGGAGGCCGCCGAGCTGGACGCGGCCATGGTCCGGAGGGGCCTCCATCCGGAGGAGCCCAGCGAGACCGTGCGCGTGGAGACCGAGAGGGGACGCAGGGTGACGGTGAACGCGCTCTACCGGAAGCGCTGAGCCCCGGGCGGGCGCCGCGGAGCGTCAGCGCTTCGCCGCCCTGGCCACCGAGATGGCCTTCCCCATCCACCCCTCGAGGAGCTCCACGTCCTCCAGGACGTCGCCTGGCACCTCGTAGTACTTCATGGCGCGCCCGTCGTCGTAGGGCCGGAACGGCTGGCAGCCTCGAGCCTGGAAGTCGGCCAGGTTCTCCTCACCCGCTTTGAAGTAGATCACGTTGTCGGCGGCCAGGGCGAAGAAGAGCCCCTCGGCGTAGATGCCCAGGCCTCCGAACATCTTCTTCGTCGTGACGGGCGCGACTCGGCCCAGCTGTTCCTCGACGTAGGCACGGAACGCTTCGGTGACGGCCAATTCTGCCTCCGGGTGGGAGCCGGGTGGATGGACGCCTCAGCCTACACCCTTTCGCCGGAACGTCACAGGCCCCATGTATGCTGCGCTCCTGGGGCGTCGCACGGTGGCGACGCGCCACCTACCCGCCGGGGCACCGTGGTGCCCCACAGCAACCCAGCGATGGCCACCCAACCCACGAAGCTCCAGCGCTGGCTCGACGTCATCGCGTATCTCGCCGGACGTCGGTTGCCCGTGACCGTGGAGCAGCTCTGGGAGGCCGTGCCCGCCTACCACGACGGGTTGGAGGGTGACGACAAGGCCAAGCAGACCGTCCGGCGCATGTTCGAGCGCGACAAGGACGAGCTCCGCGCCCTGGGGATCCCCATCGAGACGGTGAACTTCAGCATCCACTACGGGCGCGAGCAGAACACCGGATACCGTCTGGGCACCAAGGACTTCCACCTGCCCTACCTCCGACTGGTGGCCGAGGCGCGGGAGGCCGGCCCGCGGGAAGCGGCATCCGGCGACTTCCCCATCGAAGCCGCCGAGGCCCGCGCCGCGCTGGAAGGTCTAAGCGAGCTGTCCGGCGTGCCGGCCTTTCCGCTGCGGACATCGGCGCGCTCCGCGTTCCGCAAGCTTGCGTTCGACCTTGAGCCGGACCTGGCCCGTGAGACACCGGTGGTCTATGCCGAGGACCCGGAGACCGCCGCCAGCCGCGAGCCCCTGCGGGTGCTATCCGACGCGGTGCAGCGCCGGAACGCCGTGCGCTTCGGCTACAGCGCCATGACCCGCGACTCCGAAGGCGAAGACCAGCGACACGTGGAGCCGTACGGACTCCTCTTCCAGCACGGGCGCTGGTACCTGGTGGGGCGTGACGTGGATCAGGACGCCGAGCGGATGTACCGGCTGGGCCGGATGCGGGACGTGAAGCCGGATCCGGCCCGAAAGGGGCATCCCGACTACGCCGTTCCCGAGGACTTCTCGCTGGGGCGCTACGCCGGACGCGCGGCATGGGAGATCGGGGAGGACCCGGACGGACCGGTGGACGCGGACGTGTGGTTCGCTTTCCCGCGCTCGCTGTGGGCCGAGCGGAACGACCACGGGACGCTGGTGGAGGAGGGGGAGGACGGCAGCCAGATCCGCCGGTTCCGGGTGCCTCGCAGGGACCCCTTCCTGAGATGGGTGCTGAGCCTGGCCGGCGATGCCCGGGTGGTGGCGCCCGAGCCCATGGCCGCCGCCTTCAAGGAGCTGGTCACCGAGGTGATGCAACGGTACTCCGACCCGGAGGGACGATGACGGACGGCCGCGCGGCGCAGGATCGACTCTACCGCCTCCTCCACGTGCTGCCGGCGGCGTCCAGGCCCGGGGGGGCGCGCCTGTCGGAGCTGGCGGCGGGCCTCGACGTTCCCGAAGACCGTATCGTGGAGGACCTGGAAGAGGTCACCGCCCGCAACTTCTATCATCCGGGCGGATGGCTGGACGACGTGCAGATCCTCCTCGGGCCCGACCGGGTGGAGGTGTCCCGGGCCGACGGCTTCGAGCGCCCCACCCGGCTCACGCCCGAGGAGACGCTCTGCCTGGCCCTGGCCCTCCGTGGCGCCCCGGCTTCGGCCCACCTGGACACGCCGACGGCACGCGAGCGCCTGCTGAGCCGGGCCGAGGGCTACCTGGCCCACCAGGAATGGTCCGGCGACGGAGCACCGAGCATCGAAGCGCCGGACCGGGATCCGGACCCGGAAGGGATCCGCGAGATCCTGGTCAACGGCGCACGGAACCAGCGGCCCTGCGCCATCTCCTACGTGAAGGCGGGAGCCGACGAGGAGCGGGTGCGGGTGGTGCACCCGTACGCCATCGCCTACGGAGAGGGGGCGTGGTACGCCGTGGCCCACTGCACCCTCGAAGACGCCATCCGGGTGTTCCGCGTGGACCGGATCGTGGCGGCGGACCTCACCGACGGACACTTCGAGGTGCCCGCCACCTTCGACGCCGACACCTACGTGCGCGGAGGGCGGGTCTTCCACGCCGACCGCGACCAGGAGGTGTGCGTCCGGTACTCACGACGCATCGCGCGTTGGATCCGGGAGCGGGCCTATTGGACCGAGGCGACGGTGGAGGACCACGAGGACGGGAGCCTGGTGGTGTGGCACCGGGTGGCAGACCCGCGGTGGGTGGTGAGCCACGCTCTGCAGTACGGCGCCGAGGCCGAGATCGTGGAGCCCGCCGACGTCCGCGCGCTCGCCATGGAGATGACGCGGAGCATGCTCACCGCTTAGGCGCCGGTCGGACCGCAGCCGACCCGCCACTGTCACACGGGGTCCGTACCCTCCTGAAGCGCCCAACTTCAGGAGGACGAGACCATGCCTGCATGCGACCAATGTGACGGACTGGGGAAGGTCTGGCCTACCGGTGCCATGGCGGAGAGCGAGGCGGGCCTGCTGGGGGTCCCGTGCCCGGCGTGCGACGGCACGGGGCGCCACCGTGGCCTTCTCCGACGGCTTTTCCGTGGCATCCGCCGCTTCCTCCGCCGCGGGGGACGGCCCTGACACGACCCGGGAGGGGCGCCGCGCCCCCGGGCCGGCCCAGGGACTGTCACACCCCCTCCCCAGATTCCCGCCTCCCAACCCACCGCACCCAGGGAGGCGCCATGAAGACCAGCGTTCTGTTGGACCACGAGCCCGTCGCCGACGGCGGCTACTTCGTCCGGGCCCTGCTCCGCATCGAGGGAGATCCCCCGGAGGACGACGGCCGCACCCCGCTCAACCTGTCGCTGGTCATCGACCGGTCCGGCTCCATGGACGGCCCACCCATCCACGCCGCGCGGGAAGCCGCCGTCATGCTGGTCCGCCGCCTGCGGATGGAGGACGTGGTGAGCGTGGTGGCGTACGACCACGACGTGCGGGTGGTGGCGCCGCCGTCCACGGGAGACGAGCAGCTGGACGTGGTGGAGCGCATCCGGGCCATCCATTCGGGCGGCGCCACCAACCTGAGCGGAGGCTGGCTGCGGGGCCGGGAGCTCGTGTCCGAGTACAGGCGCACGGAAGGCGTGAACCGGGTGATCCTCCTCACCGACGGACAGGCGAACCGGGGCATCGTCGAGCCCGAGGCCCTGGAGGGGCTGTGCCGGATCAGCGCCGAGCAGGGGATCACCACCACGACCATCGGCTTCGGTCCCCACTTCGACGAGGATCTGCTCCGGGCCATGGCCGACGCCGGCCGGGGATCGGCCTACTACGTGGAGCACGCCGACCAGGCGTCGGGGGTCTTCGAGGAGGAGCTGGAAGGGCTGCTCTCCCTGGTGGCGCAGAACGTGCGCGTGGGCGTCCGTCCCGGGGCCGGAGCCGGCGCCATGAAGGTCCTCCACGACTATCCCAGCCACTCGGAGGGGCGCGAGCTGACCCTGGAGGTGGGAGACCTGTACGCCCGGGAGCCCCGGCGGGTGCTCCTGGAGATCCTCCTCAAGCCCGAGGCCACCGACGACGGCGACGCCCACGTGGCAGACCTGGAGGTGGTGGCTCCCGGGGGCGGCGTGGAGCAGCAGACCGTCTCGCTCCCCATCACCCTGTCACCCGAAGCCGGAGGGAAGGTGGAGCCGGAGGTCCGGAAGGAGGTGCTCCTGCTGGAGGCGGCGCGGGCCCGAGAGGAGGCCTTGGAGGCGGAGCGTCGAGGCGACTACCTGGGTGGGAGTGAGACGCTGCATCGTGCCGTCCAGGCGATGGAGGCGTCGGCCCCCTACGACGCCGACGTGGCCGAAGAGCTCCGTGACCTGGAGGCCATGGAGGCCCAGTTCCGGATGGGGGACGTGGACGCCGCCGACGTGAAGTACATGAAGCAGCGGGCGTCGGAGAGCCGGCGGAGCCGCCACATGGCGAAGGAGCGGATCCGGCGGACGCGGGAGTGAGGGATCATCCGGTCTCCCACCGAGAGGATGGAGGCGCGTCCGTCACCTGCCCTTCCTCAAGACGTCTCAGCAGGTACTCACCTAGGAGCGGCGCGCCGTCGAGGGCCTTCAACAACTCACCGGCCGTGTTAGGAGGCTTGGGCCAGGCCGCCCGCTTGATCACGCTTGAGAAGGACTCGGACGGCTCCTGCCGGGCACGGCGAAGCCTCTCGTAGGCTTCCACATCGATGGCGATGGTCATGGTAGGCATACGTCAAAGTCTACGGCGCATCGATTGAAGCGGCCATGTCCCAATGGGACAGCACGTACCCCTGTTGGACCGGGTCACCCAGCACTCACCTTATCGGCACTCTTCCCTCACCCGGATCCGTCCTACATGCAGCGAACCACCACCGACGACCTGATCCTCTCCGCCACCGACCTCACCGCCTTCTCGGGGTGCGCACACCGCACGTGGCTGGACCACGCGCGGGTGCACGGGCTCGTCCAGCGGAAGAAGCACGAGGACAAGCGCCTGGAGCTCCTGCAGAAGCGGGGCCTGGAGCACGAGGACGCGTATCTCCGGAAGCTCGAGGCCCATGGGAAGCGGGTGAAGCGGTTCGATGGGCTGGGGAAGGACGACTACGGGAACGCCGACGCGTACCGGCGCCGGCACGAGGAGACGCTGGCCGCCATGCGCGAGGGGTGGGACGTCATCTACCAGGGGACGCTCTTCGACGGCCGGTGGCTGGGGCTGGTGGACTTCCTTCTCCGGGTGGAGCGGCCCGAGGGCGAGCCGAGCGCGCTGGGCCCGTGGTCCTACGAGGTGGCGGACGCCAAGCTCACGCGGCACGCCAAGGCCGAGGCGGTGCTACAGACGTGCGTCTACTCGGGGATGCTGACCGAGGCACAGGGGGTGCGACCGGAGCGGATCCACCTGTACCTGGGCGGGCCCACCCCGCGCATGGCGTCGTTCCGGCTGGCGCACTTCGCGGCGTATCAGCGGTCGCTCGCCGCGCGGATGGGCACGCACCTGGAGGAGGCCCCGTCCGAGGCCGCCGCGCTCCCCACGGCCCCCGATCCGGTGGAGCTCTGCCGCATGTGCGACTGGCGGAGCCGGTGCCGGGACGAGCGGGTGGAGGCGGACCACCTGTCGCTGGTGGCGGGGATCCGCCTGGACCAGCGTCGGGCGCTGGAGCGGGCCGGGGTCTCCACCCTGGAGGGGCTGGCCACCCTCCCGCTCTCACCCCCGCCGGAAGATCTCCGGGCCCATGCCTTCGAGCGGATCCGCGAGCAGGCCCGGGTGCAGCTGGAGGGGCGGCGGCGGGAGGAGCCCGTCCACGAGATCCTTCCGCTGGAGGCCAACCCCAGCGGTCCGCCCCTCGGGCTGGCCGCGCTCCCCGAGCCCACGCCCCACGACTGGTTCTTCGACTTCGAGGGCGCCGACTACGCCTACGACGAGGGGCTGGAGTACCTGTGGGGGATCAGCGACGTCCAGGACCGCTACCGCGCCGACTGGGCGCTCACGCCCGGCGCGGAGAAGGCCGCGCTCCGCCGCTTCCTGGCCGAGGCCGAGGCGCACGTGGAGGCGCACCCCGGCGCCCACATCTACCACTTCGGCCACTACGAGCCCACGGCCCTGAAGCGGCTGGTGGGCCGGTACGGGGTGGGGACGGACGCCCTGGACCGGCTCCTCCGGAAGGAAGTGTTCGTGGACCTCCACCGCATCGCGCGGCAGGGGGTGCGCGCATCAGTGGAGAGCTACTCCATCAAGGCGCTGGAGCCCCACTACTGGTTCGAGCGGGACGTGCCCATGGAGGACGCCAACCCCGCCCGGTATCGACTGGAGTACGCGCTGGCCCTGGGCCTCACCGACGAGGCGGCGCTGAAGGACCGCGACGAAGTCGAGCGATACAACCGCGACGACTGCGTCTCCACCCGGGCGCTCCGCGACTGGCTGGAGGCGTGCCGGGCGGAGCTGGAGGCCCGGGAAGGGGCGCCCATCCCCCGTCCCACTCCACCCGAGGACCGGGAGGAGGACGACGAAGAGGACGCGGGGGAGATCCAGCGGCTCATGGAGGCGCTGCTGGAAGACGTGCCCGACGTGCGGGAGGAGCGCTCGGACGTCGAGCACGTCCGCTGGCTGGCGGCGCACCTGCTAGAGTGGCATAGGCGC
>CAYGKI010000174.1:0-7126 GCA_964350235.1 uncultured Gemmatimonadaceae bacterium
CCCCACGAGTTCAGCGGGGGGCAGCGCCAGCGTCTGGGCATCGCGCGCGCGCTGTCGGTGGAGCCGGAGCTGCTCGTATTGGATGAGCCCGTGAGCGCGCTCGACGTGTCCGTGCAGGCCCAGGTGGTGAACCTCCTCGAGGAGCTCCAGGAGGAGCTCGGGCTGACGTACCTGTTCATCGCCCACGACCTGGCCCTGGTCGAGCACGTGAGCGACCGGGTGGCGGTCATGTACCTCGGGCGCATCGTGGAGACCGCCCAGGCGGACGCCCTCTACCGGGATCCGAGACACCCGTATACGAGGGCGCTGCTCTCCGCGGTGCCCCGTCCGGATCCCGCCGGTCGAGCGAACAAGAGCCGGATCGTGCTCACCGGAGATGTGCCGAGTCCCATCTCCCCTCCGGACGGCTGCCCTTTCCATCCGCGCTGTCCGCACCCCGGCAAGGACGAGACCTGTTCCTCCCTCGTCCCGATCCTGGAGGAGAAGGCGGCGGCCCACCGGGTCGCTTGCCACAAGGCTGGAACGGAGCCCTTGACACCCTCCAGGGGGTAAAGCCATGTTGCGACCCTCGAAAAAAACGCCCCTTCATCAAGGCTGAAGATGGAAGGGCGCCGTCACGCACGCTCACCAGAAACTCTCGCTGGAGGTCCCCTTGGCGATGCACCTTTACGCCGCACTGCTCCAGATCCCAGGCGTCGATACCCCTGACCTGACTTGGCAGGAGCAGATCGCGACGAACTGGGAGAACACGGGCTTCATGCGCTGGCCGCTGGCCTTCTGTCTGGCGCTCGGTATCATCGTCATCATCGTCAAGTTCATCTCCCTGACGGCGAAGGCTTCCAAGACGCGTCAGATCCTCAAGGAGGTCGACGAGCTCCTCACGCAGCGCCGCATCAAAGAGGCGCTCGAGCTGACTCGCGACACCGACGCGCCGGCCGCGAACATCCTCTACGCCGGCCTCGAGCGGGCGGACGAGGGCACCGAGCGTGTCATGAAGGCCATTGAGAACCAGGGCCTCATCGAGATGTCCAAGCTCGAGAAGGGTCTCGTGGTCCTGGCCACGCTGACCAACGTCGCTCCGCTCCTCGGCTTCCTCGGGACGGTGATCGGAATGATCATCGCCTTCCAGTCCATCGAGGCCGCGGGTGAGGTGGAGGCCACGCTGGTCGCCGGTGGTATTAAGGTGGCGCTGCTCACGACCGCCATCGGTCTGATGATCGCCATCCCGGTGTCCATCGGTCACAACTACTTCGTGGCACGTATCGACAGCCTGGTCATCGACATGGAGGAGTCCGCCCAGAAGATGGTCGACACCCTCCACGCCATCGAGACGGGACGCGCCGGCTAAGCGGGAGACCGCAAGCAGCACACGACGGCGAGAGCCGAGCGTCGAGGGCCGGTCCGGATTCTCCGGGCCGGCCCTTCGTGCGTCCAGGGCCTATATCCCGACTCCGGGCGTCGCGTCCTCCCGGCCTGCTGGCAGCGGGAGTGAGCCGGAATCGGCCTGATCAGGAGCTGAGCGTCGAGGACGCTGGCGGGAACACCGCGAGGCGATTAACGATAGGTTTCGAACCTCGCGCCCCAACCGGCTCCCCATGTCCAGAAGCATCATTCCGTCCGCCGTCACGACCCTGGCGCTCGTCGTTCTTTCCGGAGTGGCGCGCCCGGGCTCTCCGGACCTGGACTCAGGGGGTTGGGATACGTCGGCGCTCGTGGCCGTGGCGCACGCCGGAGACATGGCGCTCGGACCCGGGCGCTCCGTTCCCGAGAGTGCGGCCACCCGAGCCGTGGCGCGGGTGCGCGAGGGCTCCCTCTCCACCGATGTTCCTTCGGACTCGGCCCTGGAAGAGCTTGCCGCGGGTCGGTACTGGCACGCGTCCATGGCGCTGCGCGTCGAAGGGATGGCCGAGTCCCATCCCGAGCACGTTCTGCTCCTGGCGTCGGCGGAGGCGGGCTGGAACAACTGGGTGGGTGTTCGGCTGCTTCTGGAGGACGCGGATTGGCTCGCCGACATCGGGGACGGTGACGGCCTGTTCCCCCTGGCCCGGTCCATGGACCGGGCGGAGCGGTGGGAGGAGGCCGCAAGGCTCTACGGCAGCTACGTCGACGGGGTAGGGACTGCCGGGGCGGACCTCCTGGCCGCCAGGGCGCGCGGCGTGCGCTCGCTCTGGAAGGCGGGGCAGCGAGACGCGGCCAAGGCCGGACTCGACCAGCTGGCGTCGGTGCCGGTGGTGGCGAGCTGGCTGGCGACGGACCTGGTGCGGGAAGCCGTTGAGGAGGGGGACACCGTCTCGACCCGGCTGCTGCTGGCCCGGATCTCCGACGAGACCGCCAGGTCCGAGACGTGGCGCGCGGAGGCCGATGCCCTCCTCGCGGCGGGGGACTCGACGCGTGCGCTGGCCGCCTTCGGGGCGCTGGCATCGGGCGGGTCCGCGACCGAGGTGTCGCCGTCCCTGGCCGCCCAGGCCGGCGTGGAGGCGGGCTTGTTGCACCTCGCGTCGGGTGACACGGCAGCCGCCCGCCCTCTGTTGGAGCGCGGTGTGGCCGACGCTCCCGGGACAGAGAGAGCGCGCGCCGCAGCCGCGCTGCTGGATCTCGGTGGCACGGGGGCGCAGGAGAGCGCGCGGTTGGCCGCCATCCTCGATCGGTCCGGGGACGGGAGGAGAGCGCTGTGGGCATACGATCGTGCCACGCGGCTTCTCCAGGAGAGGGGAGAGCGCCTCGGTGACGCCGCCAGGATCGAGCGTGCCCGTCTGATGGGAACCGTGCGGGACCGCCAGAACGAGGCCCTGGAGGAGTTTCGGGCGCTCCGCGAAGCTGTCTCCGACCGCCGGTTGGGGGCCAGGAACCTGGAGATGTGGGCCCAGATGCGGCGCAGGCAGGGGCAGGGGGCGGCGGAGGCGACGCTGCGCCAGTGGTTGGTGGAGGAGTACCCCGAGAGCGACGAGGCCGCCGAGGTCGTCTTCATGCGCGGGTACAACGCCGAGCAGGCCGGACGCATCTCCGAGGCCCTGGGCCAGTACCGAGTGGTGGCGGAGAGCGCTCGGACCCACAATCGAGCGGGGCAGGCCCGGATGCGAGCGGGGCAGATCCACCTCGGCCGCGGGAATCTCCAGGAAGCCGCCCTGACCTTCGAGGCCTACCTCGAGGAGTTCCC
This sequence comes from uncultured Gemmatimonadaceae bacterium, assembly GCA_964350235.1. GTDB lineage: Bacteria > Gemmatimonadota > Gemmatimonadetes > Longimicrobiales > Gaopeijiaceae > JAWLHJ01. Next base: position 3,158 of record CAYGKI010000174.1, read on the forward strand.
CGAGGGGCGCCGCTGGGAGGAAGCGGCGTACTGGGCCGGTCGCACCCGGCTTGAGATGGGTGATCGGACCACCGGAATCGAGCACCTTCGCCGCGTCATGGCTCAGCCCATATCCTACTACGCCGTCATGGCCGCCGAGCTCGCCGGGGAGCCGTACACCGTCGAGCTTCGCCCAGGCGTGGCTCCGCGGGAGCCGGAGTGGCTCACCGACGGCCTCGCCAGGCTGGATGTCCTGGCAGAGGCGGAGCTGCAGCGGGGCGCCGAGGCCGAGGTGGACCGGCTGCGCTCTCGCGCGGGCGGTGATCGGGCGGTGATCGCGCGGCTGGCCGAGGCGCTCATCGAGCGTGGCCGAACCATCGACGGCATCAATCTCGGATGGGCGATGGTGGAGGACGGAGGGTGGGACGAGACGGCGCTCCGCATCGCCTTCCCCTTCCCCTACCAGGAGCTGGTGCGCCGGGAAGCGGAGGAATGGGGTGTCGACCCCATCATGCTGGCCGCCCTCATCCGGCAGGAGTCGGCGTTCAAGGCGGACATCGTGAGCCACGCCGGCGCCATCGGCCTCATGCAAGTGATGCCTCCCACGGGGGAGCAGCTCGCCAGAGTCCACGGTCCGGACGGGTTCAGCCCCGATGCCCTCACCACCCCGGAGGTGAACCTGCATCTCGGATCCGCCTTTCTGGTGGACATGACCCGTCGCTTCGACGGGGCACTTCCCTTGGTGCTCTCCGCCTACAACGCCGGGCCATCCCGGGCCGTGCGTTGGAGAACCTTTCCCGAGGCCTCGGACGAGCTCCGTTTCACCGAGCGGATCCCCTTCGTGGAGACGCGCGGATACGTGAAGAACGTACGGAGAAATCTGGGGCTCTACCGGGTCCTGTACGGGGAACAGGACGACTGACTCGGGGGCGGTCCGGGCCGCCTTGCGCGGACGGCTCGTCGCCCCCTAAGGTGGAAGGCGAGGGCAGCAGAATCCGTGTTCCGAAGGAGACAGGATGAAGGGAACCGTGAAGTGGTTCAACGACTCGAAGGGGTACGGCTTCATCAAGCCGCCCGAGGGCGACGACGTGTTCGTCCACTTCTCGGCTATCGTGGGAGACGGCTTCCGCACGCTCGCCGAAGGTGATGAGGTGGAGTTCGAGATCCAGGAGTCGGACAGGGGCCTGCAGGCCGCCAACGTGATCCGGGCGTAGGACGTCCGCGCCCGGCGCACTCCGAATCCATCAGCGCGGCCCGACCGACCTCCGCCGCACCCGCCGCCGCCAGGGCGCCACCCCCAGGGCCCATGGCCGTCCTCTGCCGGTCACCCGGCTTCGGCGTTCCGTTCCCTGCCGCCGCGGCCCTCGCCGAAGATCGGCGTTGACCCAGAATCCCCCGACCCAGATCCGCCTTGGACATCCCGCCCAAGACCGCCCCACGCATCTTCCTCATCGACGCGGACGCGCGCATCTACCGATCGTACTTCGCGTTCATCAATCGGCCCCTCACCAACGCGCAGGGCGAGAACACCTCGGCGCCCTTCGGCTTCACGCGGTTCCTTCTGGACATCCGGGAGAAGTTCGAGCCCGACTATCTGGCCGTGGTGTTCGACGCGGGTACCTCTTTCCGCGACGAGGAGTACCCGGACTACAAGGCGACCCGGGAGAAGATGCCCGACGATCTCCGCGCCAGCCTGCCTCGTGTCCGAGCCATCGTGGAAGGCTTCAACGATGCCGTCATCGAACTCGAAGGCTACGAGGCCGACGACGTCATCGGCACGTTGGCCATCAAGGCGAAGGACGCGGGGCTCGAGGCGGTCATCGTCTCCGGGGACAAGGACTTCTACCAGCTGGTCCGGCCCGGCATCCACCTCATGAATCCAGGGAGGGGCGGCGCGAACGGCGTGGCCGCCGAGTGGGTCACCGAGGAGAACGCTTCGGAGAAGTTCGGGATCGAGCCGGATCGCGTCGTGGACTATCTCGCGCTGGTGGGAGATTCGTCGGACAACGTGCCCGGGGCCAAGGGTATCGGCCCGAAGACCGCGGTGAAGCTCATCGAGGCGTACCCGGACATCGAGTCACTGCTCGCCGACGCCGAGAACGTCAAGCCGACCCGGGCGTCCAACGCCCTCGTCGAGCATGCCGACGACGTGCGGATCTCGCGCAAGCTGGTGACCATCATGACCGATCTTCCGGTGGATCTCGACCTCGAGTCGCTGGCTCTGGGGGATCCGAACAACGACGAGCTCCGTGACCTGTTCCTCGAGCTGGAGTTCCGGCGACTCACAGAGCAGTTCGCCGAAGCCGCTCAGGAAGAGGGCGCCCCGGTGGAAGGGCTTGCAGAGGAGGAAGTCGACTACCAGGTGGTCGCGGATGCCGCCGCGATCCCCGAGCTCCTGGAGCGCCTGCGGCGTGAAGAGGCCGTCTCCGTCCGGGCCCAGGGATCCAGTGAGAGCATCCTGCGAGGGGAGCTTCTGGGGCTGGCGCTCGCCGTACCCGGAGGCCGTGCGTGGTACCTGCCTCTAGGTCACGAGCGGCCGTTCGAGCTTTCTCTGGAGGGCGAGGGTCCGGATGGACCGTTCAACCTCCCCCCCCTGGGCGACCAGCACATGTCGGCGTTGCGCGCCTATCTGGAAGACTCCGACGCCCCCAAGGTCGGTCACGATCTCAAGGCCACGGCGCTGGCGCTCTCCCTGCACGGCGTCACGCTCCGGGGCATGGCCTTCGACGGGATGGTGGCCAGCTACGTCATCGACCCCGGGAGAAGGAGCCACGACCTGGCGACGCTCTCCATGGAGCTGCTGGGCCACAAGCCCACCGAGCTCTCGGACGTCGTGGGGTCGGGCAGGGACCGCTCGCCGGTGGTGGAGGCAGGGATGGAAGCCATGTGCGAGCATCTCTGCGAGAATGCCCATGTGGCGCTCAAGCTGCGCGCTGTGTTGAAGGGTCAGATCGAGACTCAGGGCCTCGCCGAGCTCATGGCGGATCTGGAGATGCCGTTGGTCCCCGTGCTAGCGGATATGGAGCGCGCAGGCATCGCCATCGACCAGGAGTTCTTCAAGGAGATGCGCGGGCGGCTCAAGCGTGAGCTCGACCAGATCCAGGAGGAGATCTTCAAGATCGCGGGTGGCGACTTCAACCTGAACTCTACGCCCCAGCTCAGGCAAATCCTCTTCGAGAAGCTCGATCTGCCGGTGTTGAAGAAGACCAAGACGGGTCCGTCCACGGACGCGTCCGTCCTCGAGGAGCTGGCCGAGATGGGGCACGAGGTGCCGCGTCTCATGATGGAGTACCGGGAGATGGAGAAGCTGCGGTCCACGTACGTGGACGCGCTTCCGCAGCTGGTGAACCCGCGCACGGGCAGGATCCACACCAGCTTCAACCAGACGGTGGCAGCCACCGGCCGCCTCTCGTCGAGTGATCCCAATCTTCAGAACATCCCCATTCGCACCGAGCTGGGCCGGCAGATCCGGAAGGGGTTCGTCGCGGGTCCCGGTCTCGTCTTCCTCGGGGTGGACTACTCCCAGATCGAGCTGCGCGTTCTCGCGCACTTCTCCGCAGACCCCGCGTTCGTGAAGGCGTTCCGCGAAGGAATCGACGTCCATCGCCAGACCGCCTCCGTCATCTTCGACGTCGACGTGGACGACGTGACTCCTGACATGAGGGCACGGGCGAAGACGGTGAACTTCGCCACGCTCTACGGGCAGGGCCCGTTCTCGTTGGCCAAGAGGCTGGGCATCTCCAGGGAGGAAGCGAAGGCATTCATCGAGACGTACTTCGAGCGCTTTCAGGGTGTCCGGGACTTCCTCGACACCCAGGTCGAGTCGGCCAAGGAGAACGGCTACGTGGAGACGCTCCTCGGACGCCGGAGGTACGTCCCCGAGCTCAAGTCGGGGAACTGGAATCTCCGCCAGTTCGGTGAGCGCGTGGCGCAGAACACGCCCATCCAGGGGACTGCCGCCGATCTCATGAAGAAGGCGATGATCGATGT
>CAYGKI010000175.1:0-7102 GCA_964350235.1 uncultured Gemmatimonadaceae bacterium
CCGAAAGTCGGTAGGGGGGATCCGGCACGAACCCCACAACGGGCGGCGGCGCAGGGCAGGCAGCGCGCGGCGCCTCCCCGCCGGTGCTGGCGGCCCCGTCGCCGAGGGGCGCGCGACACGGCCGCCCCCGTGCTTCCCAGCGCCCCCGCCCGGGGACTCGGTTGTGCGCCGGTGACGCCCGAGCCAGGTTAGGCGACGATCCCCACCGGTGCGGCCGCACGGCCCTCCGGTGGCCGCGCTACCGCCCCGACCAGGACGTTCGACGCCGCATGCCCGTCCATCGCTTCTCCGACATGACGTGGGAAGAGGTCCGGGACGCGGGTCCCGAGGGGGCGGTGGCCGTCCTTCCCGTGGGCGCGGTGGAGGCACACGGTCCACACCTTCCCCTGGGCACGGACGTGATCATCGCCGAGGCCATGGCGCGCTCCTGCGCCGAGCGGCTCGCCGAAGCCGGAGTCACCACCTTCGTGCTGCCCCCGGTCTGGTACACGGCGGCGCCCTTCGCCGAGGGCTTCCCTGGCACGGTGTCCGTGAGCGCGGATACGGTGCGTGACACCGTGCGCCAGATCGCCGCCTCCCTGGGGCGGCAGGGCATCCGGGCGGTAGCCGTGGCCAACGCCCATCTGGATCCGGCACACGTCCGCGCCCTCCGGGCCGCCGGGGACGAGGACGATGCCGCCGGGGACGAGGACGATACCGGCGCGGCACGGGTGATCTTCCTGGACCTCACCCGGCGACGGGTGGCCGAGCGCCTCACCGAGGAGTTCCGCACCGGCGCGTGCCACGCGGGGCGCTTCGAGGGGAGCATGGTGCTGGCGGAGGCCCCTCATCTGGTGCGCCGTGACATCGCCGAGGGGCTGGAGCCGGTCTCCAACTCCCTGTCCGAGGCCATCGGCGAGGGCAAGCGCTCCTTCGAGGAGGCGGGCGGGCCGCGTGCGTACTTCGGATGGCCGGCGGACGCCACCGCCGAGGAGGGTCGTGAGACCGTCGGGACGCTGGGGGCGCTCCTCGCCGAGCTGGTCCGCTCGGAGCTGGGCCTCGTCGACGATCCCGGGGGGCCGGCATCGTGAACCTGGAGGGGAGGGTCGCCCTGGTCACGGGGGCCGGACGGGGGATCGGTGCCGAGGTCGCCAGGGCGCTGGCGGCGGCCGGCTGCCGGGTGGTGGTGACGGCACGCACCGAGTCGGAGATCCAGGCCGTGGCGGAGGCCATCCGGCACGCCGGAGGTGAGGCCACGGCGCGGACCGCCGACGTCACGGTGGAGGCCGACGTGGAGAGACTGGTGGGGGATGCGCGCGAGGCGTTCGGGCCCGTCGACATCCTGGTGAACAACGCGGGGAACGCCACCTCCAATCGCCTCGGCCGCACCACTTTGTCAGAGTGGGATCGGCTCATGACGGTGAACGCCACCAGCGCCTTCCTCTGCACCCGCTCGGTGTTCGACGGCATGGTGGAGCGGGGATGGGGCCGGGTGATCAACCTGGCGTCCATGGCCGGTCTGGAGGGCAAGCGGTACGTCAGCGCGTATACCGCGGCCAAGCACGCGGTGGTGGGCTTCACACGGGCTGTCGCCGCCGAAGCCCATGATACGGGCGTGGAGGTGAGCGCAGTCTGCCCCGGCTACGTGGACACGCCGCTGACCGAGGCCACCGTGGCCCGCGTCGTGGAGCGCACCGGAAAATCCCCGGCGGAAGCGGTCCGGGCCGTCCTCGCCGCCGCCGGACAGGACCGATTGGTCTCCATGGAGGAGGTGGCCGCCGCCGTCCTCGATCTTTGCGCCGACGGCCCGGAAAGCCGGAACGGTGAGCTCGTCATTCTCGACGGTAAGGAGCACGCGCCCATGGCCTTCGACTTCATCAACCCGGACGCTCTGGGAGAGCCGAAGGGCTGGACCAACGGGATGCTGGCTCCGGTGGGCGGCCGGGTGCTCTTCGTGGCGGGACAGGACGCGGCGGAGCCCGAAGGGGAGGTCACCACCGACGACTTCGTCACCCAGTTCGGCCTCGCCCTGGAGAAGATGCTGGCCATCGTGGAGGAGGCCGGCGGCCGGCCGGCGGACATCGGGCGCATGACCATCTACGTCACGGACCTGGACGCGTACCGGGCGGAGCGCAAGCGCCTGGGTGGCGTGTACCAGGCCTCCATGGGCAAGCACTTTCCGGCCATGGCGCTGGTGGAGGTCAAGCGGCTGGTGGATCCCCGCGCCCTGGTGGAGATCGAAGCCACGGCGGTGATCCCCCCGGAGCCGACCTGAGTCGACCTCCGTTCCCCGCCCAGACCTCGACCCCCGAGCGAGCACGCACATGATCGACCCGAAATCCTTCCGCCTCGACCACGACCCGGACACCCGCGTCGCCACCCTCACCCTGGACCGGCCGGAGCGGCTCAACGCCCTCACCTTCGAGGTCTACGACGAGCTGCGCCGGGCGTTCTACGCCCTCTCCGACGAAGCGGAGGTGCGCGCCGTGGTGATCACCGGGTCGGGACGCGCCTTCTGCACCGGTGGGGACGTGGAGGACATCATCGGCGCGTTGTTCGAGCGGGACTTCCGGGGGTTGCTGGAGTTCACGCGCATGACCTGCGACCTGATCCTGGCCATACGCACGTGCCGCAAGCCGGTCATCGGAGCGCTCAACGGCACCGTCGCCGGGGCGGGGGCGGTCATCGCCACGGCGTGCGACATGAGGATCGGCGCCGAGTCCGCCAAGATCGCCTACCTCTTCACCCGGGTGGGCCTGTCGGGCGCCGACATGGGCGCCGCCTGGATGCTCCCGCGGATCGTGGGACTGGCCAAGGCCAGCGAGCTCCTCATGACCGGCGACTTCATCAGCGCCGAGGAGGCGCATCGCATCGGGCTGTACAACCGCGTGGTCCCGGACGGGAAGGCGCTGGAGGAGGCGCAGGTGCTGGCGGCCAAGCTGTCCCGCGGACCGTCGTTCGCCCTGGAGATCACCAAGGATGCTCTGAACCGTGAGGCGTCCATGGACCTGGCCGGGGCCCTGGAGGCGGAGGCCCAGATCCAGGCGGCGCTCATGCTCCACCCCGACTTCCGCGAGGCGTACGATGCCTTCGTCGCGAAGAGGGACGCGGCGTTCCTGTGATGCCCGCGACCACCCGTCGGGATCCGGACGGCGCTGAAGTCCACTCCGTGTGCCCCGACGCTAGGACGGCATCATGAGCCTCCCGGCCACCCCCGATCTGCATGCGGTCCGGGCTTTCCTGGACGAGCGGCACGGAGCTTGGGCCGGCCAGGTGGACGGCTTCGTAAGCGGCTCCCTCCGCTCGCGGCCCGAGCCGGCCTCGGACGCGGAAGCGCGCGCGGACGCCCGGGTGCTCCTGCGGGAGATGGGTGACGCCGGGCTCTACGAGCCCATCGGCTCCATGGATCTGCGCGGCTGCTGCATCGCCCGCGAAGGGGTGGCCTCCGGCTCGCCGCTGGCGGACGCCGTCTGGGCGCTGCAGGGGCTGGGGATCACGCCGCTCCTCCTGGCAGGCGACGAGGCCTTGCGAGCCCAGTGGGTGGAGCGGGCGCTGGCAGGCCGGATCATGTCGGCGTTCGCCCTCACCGAGCCGGAGGCCGGCTCCGACGTGGCGGCCATGAGGACGCGCGCCACCCGAGACGGTGCGGACTACGTCCTGGACGGCAGCAAGTGGTTCATCAGCAACGCCGGGATCGCCGACTACTACGTGGTGTTCGCGTCCACGGATCCGGAGGCGGGGAGCCGCGGGATCAGCGCCTTCCTCGTTCCCGCCGACGCCCCCGGTCTGGTGTTCGTGGGCCCGCAGGTGCTTTCCGCGCCACACCCTCTCGGAGCGCTGACTTTCGACGCCTGCCGCGTGCCGGCGGCCAACAGGCTGGGAGGGGAGGGCGGGGGATTCAAGGTGGCCATGGCGACCCTCGACCGGCTGCGGCCCACGGTGGGGGCGGCGGCGTGCGGGATGGCGGGCCGGGCGCTGGAAGAGGCCCTCGGCCATGCCCGGGCCAGGACCCAGTTCGGACAGGCGCTGGCCGAGTTCCAGCTCGTGCAGGAGAAGCTGGGCCGCATGGCCATCGAGCTCACCGCGTCCCGGCTGCTCGTCTACAGAGCGGCGTGGGAGAAGGACGGAGGCGCGGACCGGATCACCACCGAGGCGGCCATGGCCAAAGCCCACGCCACGGAGACCGCCCAGCGCGTCATCGACGATGCCGTGCAGATCCTGGGAGGCCGAGGGGTGATGGCCGATCACGTGCTGGACCGCATGTACCGCTCCATCCGCGCCATGCGGATCTACGAGGGGACCACCGAGATCCAACACCTCATCGTCGCGGGGCGGATGATCGCGGCGGCCAGGGAGCGCGACACTTGAGAACGCTCGTATCCGAAGGCTCTCCAACCGGGTTGGAATCGTGAGAATCGCCGTCGTGGGAGGAGGCCCGTCGGGCCTGTACTTCTCCATCCTCATGAAGCGGGCCGACCCGTCCACCGAGGTTGTGGTGGTGGAACGGAACCGCCCGGACGACACGTTCGGGTTCGGCGTGGTGTTCAGCGACGCCACCATCGCGGAGGTGGAGGGCGCCGACGAGGACACCTATGCCGCCGTGACGGAGCACTTCGTGCGGTGGGACGACATCGACGTGCACTTCCGCGGCGAGATGATCCGCACCAGGGGCCACGGCTTCGCGGGGATGAGTCGCCAGAAGCTCCTGGACGTCCTCCAGCGCGAGGCCAAGGAGCTGGGTGTGGATCTCAGATTCGAGAAGGAAGTCCACGACCTCGCCGCGTTCGACGGTTACGACCTGGTGGTGGGCGCCGATGGGGTGAACTCCACGGTGCGTGGGCTCCTGGAGGACCGGGTGGAGCCGCGCTTCGACTGGCGCCCCAATCGGTTCGTGTGGTTGGGCACCACCAAGCCGTTCCCGGCGTTCACCTTCTACTTCAAGGAGAACGAGCACGGCCTGTGGCGGGTCCACGCGTATCAGTACGAGCCCGGGCGCTCCACGTTCATCGTGGAGTGCACCGAGGAGACGTGGCGGGACGCCGGATTGGAGAGGGTGAGCGAAGCCGAGACCGTCGCGTACTGCGAGGCACTTTTCGCCGATGAGCTGGAGGGGCACCCGCTCATCGCCAACAAGAGCGTCTGGCGAAGCTTCCCCACCATTCGTTGTGGGCGTTGGGCGGTGGATAACGTGGTGCTCATCGGTGACGCCGCCCACACGGCGCATTTTTCCATCGGGTCGGGGACGCGGCTGGGCATGCTCGACGCCATCGCTTTGCGGGAAGCCCTGCTGTCCGCAGGCGTGGTGCAGGACCGTCGCGGGGGCACCCATCCCTCGGGAGGCGCCCCGCGCCACGCGTCCGGGGCCTCGCCGACGCAGGAGCAGGTCGCGGCGGCGCTCCGGGCCTACGAAGAAGAGCGGAGGCCTCCCGTCGAATCCTTGCAGCGGGCGGCCCAGGCCAGCCTCGAGTGGTTCGAAGCCACCGAGCGGTACATGGGGATGGAGCCGGTCCAGCTGGTCTTCACGCTCCTGACCCGTAGCCTCCGTATCACCCACGAGGACCTCAGGGTGCGTGACCCCGAGTTCCTCCAGCGGGTGGACCGATGGGTCGCCGAGCGGGCGGAGGCGCAGGCCGGGGTCCCCGTGCCCCGGGATCCTCCCCCTCCTCCCATGTTCACGCCCTTCAGGCTGCGCGACTTGGTTCTGCCCAACCGCGTCGTGGTCTCGCCCATGTGTCAGTACTGCGCCGACGACGGAACCGTGGGCGACTGGCACGTGCAGCATCTGGGGAGCCGAGCCGTGGGCGGCGCCGGCCTCGTGTACGCCGAGATGACGGACGTGTCGCCCCAGGCGCGGATCTCCCCCGGCTGCGCCGGGCTGTACAAGCCGGAGCATGTCGACGCCTGGAAGCGCGTGGTGGACTTCGTCCATGGACATTCGCCGGCGAAGATGGCGGTCCAGTTGGGGCATGCCGGCCGCAAGGGTTCCACCAAGCCGCTCTGGGAGGGGGACAGCGAGCCGCTGCCCCAGGGGAACTGGCCTCTGGTGTCGGCGTCACCCATCCCGTACTTCCCGGATCGTAGCCAGCCCCCCAGGGAGATGACCCGGGCGGACATGGACGAGGTGGTGGCGGATTACGTCCGCGCCACCGAGTACGCGGACGCCGCCGGCTTCGATCTCCTGGAGATCCACATGGCCCACGGGTATCTCCTGGCGTCGTTCATCTCACCCCTTACCAACGAGCGGGAAGACGAGTACGGAGGCTCGGTGGAGAACCGCATGCGCTTCCCCCTGGAGGTGTTCGACGCGTGCCGCGCGGTCTGGCCGGACCCCAAGCCCATGACCGTCAGGGTCAGCGCCGTGGACTGGAAGCCCGGCGGGCTCACGCCCGACGAGGCCGTGGAGGCGTCGCGGATGCTCGCCGCCCACGGATGCGATGCCGTCGACGTCTCGGCCGGGCAGACCGTCCCGGACCAGAAGCCCGTGTACGGTCGGCTCTTCCAGACGGCGTTCGCCGATCGCATCCGGCACGAGGCTGGAATCGCCACCATGGCCGTCGGCAACGTTTCGTCCTGGATGGACGTCAACACCATCATCGCTGCTGGACGGGCCGACCTGTGCCTGCTGGCTCGAGCCCATCTGTTCGACCCCTACTGGACCAGGCACGCCGCGGCCATGCAGGGCTTCGCGCTCCCGTGGCCACCCCAGTATCAGTCCGTGGAGCGGTACACGCCGCGCTTCGAGTTCCACTTCGGAGGGGAGTAGGCGGCCGAGCAGCGCGTGCCGCCATCCGGGCCGGTGGCCGCCTGGGCCCTCAGCTGGCGCTCTCGGCGGGAATCCCGAACACCGCCGTGACGATCATGAGCACGGACAGGACGATGAACAATCCGGCCCGCGCGTAGGAGCGACGCTCCTGCCTGCAAAGGGAGGCGTGAGCGGCGGCCATCCCGCACTGGATGGCGTAATAGAGCGCGAACCCACGGCTGGCGAGGGCGATCACGGAGAAGATGTCGCTGGTCCATAGAAGGACGAGGGAAAGCGCGGCGACGCCGAGGTAGCCGATCCTGTCCCGGATCCGACCACCCGTCGCTTCGGACGCCAGCCCGCCCGAGCCGATGGTGTCCG
>CAYGKI010000176.1:0-7091 GCA_964350235.1 uncultured Gemmatimonadaceae bacterium
TGGAGGACGAGATCCGCAGCATGGAGGAGCAGTATCAGCAGCAGCAGCTGACGCTCTCTCCCGAAGCACGTCAGAATCGCGAGCGTCAGATCCAGACGCGGGTGGAAGAGTATCAGCAGCGCGCCACCGCGCTCCAGGAGCGCGCGGCCCGTCGCAGGGCCGAGCTGGTCCAGCCCGTCATGGATGAGATCACCGAGATCATCGAGCAGCTGCGGGAGGAGCGGGGGTACGCCCTCATCCTGGACGTCGCCGCCGGGTCCATCGTGTCGGCGGATCCGGCACTGGACGTGACCGAGGAGATCATCACGCGCCTGGGGGGCACGCCCGCGACGCCAGGGGGCGACCAGCGCTAGGCGGCCGGCTTCGGCGGTGAATGGATGGAGGGGCCCGTGGCGCTCGAGGACGCGCCGGGGCCCCTCTTTCGTCATGAAGACAGTACGGGCACGGGCGACTCCGGGGGGAGCGCCGGGAGCCCGACTCTCGGAGGAACGCCATGAGCGAGCGGGGGGAGAGCGGTGGCGGGCACGACCTGCCCAGCGTCCATGAGATCGCGGAGCTGGTGGGCGGGCACGTGTACGGGGACGGCGCTTTGCGCGTGCGGAGCCTGCGTCCCCTGGAGCAGGCCGGACCGGAGGAGCTCGGCATCCTCTCCGCCAAGCGGTACGCCCGATTCGCCGGCCAGTGCAGGGCCGGAGCGGTGCTGGTCAGCGCCGACCTCGCCGACACGCTGCCGGACGGAGCCACGCGCATCGTCGTTCGGGACGCCGGCGCGGTTCTGCCCTTGGTCCTCGAGCGACTCCACCCGGACCGGCCCGCGCCGCCGCCGTCCATCCATCCCACGGCCGTCCTGGGTCCGGGCGTCGAGCTGGGAGAGCGCGTCGCGGTAGGCCCCTACGCCGTCCTGGCGGAAGGCGCCCGGGTCGGCGACGACACGCGTATCGAAGCCCACGTGGTGGTGGGACGGCAAGCAACCATCGGGGCCGGATGTCACATCCATCCCCAGGTGGTCGTATACCCAGGGGTGGAGATCGGCCAGCGCGTGGTCGTCCACTCGGGGACCCGCATCGGAGCAGATGGGTTCGGCTACACGTTCAGCGACGGGGCCCACCGCAAGGTGCCGCAGGTGGGCGGGTGCGTCATCGGAGACGACGTGGAGATCGGAGCCAATACGACCATCGACCGCGGGTCCATCGGAGACACGATCATCGGCTCGGGGGTGAAGATCGACAACCTGGTCCAGATCGCCCACAACGTGACCGTCGGCCCCCACTCGCTGGCCGCGGCGCTGGTGGGCGTCGCGGGCTCCACCCGCATCGGGTCGGGGGTCTGGCTCGGCGGGCAATCCGGGCTCGTCGGCCACCTGGACGTGGGGGACGGCGCGAGGGTCGCGGTGGCGACCAAGGTGTTCCGTGACATCCCCGCCGGGGAGACCGTGTCCGGCCACCCGGCGCGGCCCCATCGTGAGGAGCTCCGGCGGCAGGCCCACCTGGGCCGCCTGCCCAAGCTCATGGCCCGCATCGAGGCGTTGGAAGCCGAGGTCCGGAGCCTTCGTGAGGAGCGGGAGGATCACGGCTCCTCCGGCGCGTCGGAGAGCGGGGCAGACTCGTGAGGGTCGCCGCCGTCCGGGGAACCGTGCGGATTCCCTACTCCGGCCGCCGGTTTCTGTTAACTTCCCATGCGAATCCGCGCGGAGTGAACGCTGTTCACTTTCGCCCCGAGCCCCCGAGTCGATTCGCATGAGCCCGCTCAGTCAGAGAACCATCGCCCGATCCGTGACCCTGCGCGGTTGCGGGGTCCACTCGGGAGCGGAGGCGAGCCTCACGTTCCACCCCGCGGATCCCGACTCCGGCGTCCGTTTCCGGAGAGTGGATCTGGAAGGGGAGCCGGTGGTGCCCGCCGATCTGGATCACGTGGTGGACACGGAGCTGGGCACCACGCTGGCGGAGGGCGAAGCCAGGGTCCATACCGTGGAGCACGTCATGGCCAGCGTTTTGGCGCTGGGCGTGACCAACCTCCTCATCGACCTGGACGGACCCGAGGCGCCCATCCGCGACGGCTCGTTCCAGGACTTCGTGTCCGCCCTGCGGGAGGCCGGGCCCACCGATCAGGACCGGCCCCTCAAGCGACTGGCCGTCACCGAGCCCGTCTCCGTGGCCGGCTCGGAGGGGCAGTCGTATGTCGCGGTGCCGGCACCCGACCTGAGGATCTCCGCCACCATCGACTTCGCGCACGACGCCATCGGCCGTCAGTACGGCTCGTTCGAGATCTCGGACGAGGGCTTCGGAGCGGAGCTGGCCGGAGCCCGGACCTTCGGCTTCATGGCCGACGCCGAGGCCCTGCGGTCCCGAGGGCTGGCCCTGGGGTCGTCCTTGGAGAACTCGGTGGTCCTGGACGACGAGGGCGTGATGAACGAGGGCGGGCTCCGTTTCCGCGACGAGTTCCTCCGCCACAAGGTCGGGGACATGGTGGGCGACCTGGCCCTCCTGGGATGCCATCTGGAAGCCCAGATCGTGGCCGAGCGTCCGAGCCACTCCGGAAACATCGCGCTGGCCCGGGCCATCAGGGCCCACGCCACCGCCGTGGGCCGGGATCCCGTGGTGGACGTGGCAAAGATCATGCAGTACCTGCCACACCGGTATCCCATGCTGTTGGTGGACCGTATCACGGAGTACCAACGCGGCAAGCGGATCGTGGGCATCAAGAACGTCACGATCAACGAGCCGTTCTTCCAGGGGCATTACCCGGGTCACCCCATCATGCCGGGGGTCCTCATCATCGAGGCCATGGCCCAGGTGGGTGGCTTGCTCCTGATGGAGGAAGTGGAAGACCCGGAGAGCAAGGTCGTGTACTTCATGACCATGAACAACGTGAAGTGGCGCCGGCCGGTCACTCCGGGGGATACGCTCGTCTTCGAGCTGGAGATCCTCCAGTACCGTAGACACACCTGTAAAATGAAAGGGCTGGGATTCGTCGACGGCCAGGTCGTCGCCGAGGCCGAGTTCATGGCAAGGATCGTTGACAAATGAGCAACACTGCGGTCGGCACACGTGGCGAGACCAAGATCCATCCCACGGCCCTCGTGGACCAGGACGCCCAGCTGGGGGAGGGGGTCGTCGTCGGCCCCTGGGCCATCCTCGGGCCGGGCGTGCGCGTGGGGGACGGGACCGAGATCGGGCCCCGCGTCACCATCGAGAGGGACACGACTCTGGGAGAGGACTGCCGCATCGCCAACGGGGCCGTGCTGGGCACCGATCCGCAGGACCTGAAGTTCCAGGGCGAGCGGACCATCCTGGAGATCGGCGACCGCACCGTCATCCGTGAGTTCGCCACGCTGAACCGGGGGACTTCGGCCTCGGGCCGGACGGTGGTGGGCAGCGACTGCCTGCTCATGGCCTATGCCCACGTCGCACACGACTGCGAGCTTGGGAACCACGTGGTCATCGCCAACTCCGTGAACATGGCGGGACACGTGCTCATCGAGGACTGGGTGATCGTGGGCGGCCTGACGCCCATCCACCAGTTCGTCCGCATCGGAGCCCACGCGTTCGTGGGTGGCGGGTCACGGATCTCCCAGGACGTGCCTCCCTACTGCCGGGCGGCGGGGAACCCGCCCAAGCTCTTCGGCCTCAACTCGGTGGGGCTGGAGCGTCGCGGCTTCTCGGAAGAGGTGCGAAGGGCGCTCAAGCAGACGTACCGCACGCTCTTCCAGTCCAGCCTGGGGCTGTCTCGTGCTCTGGCCAAGGCCGAGGAGGAGGCCGCCGAGAGCCCGCCCGAGGTGCGGCACTTTCTCTCGTTCATCCGGGCCAGCGAGCGGGGTGTCACGGTCTAGCGGCGCCGGCGCTGCGCGAAGCCCGGAATGAGTTCCCGCGCATCGGGCGTCCCCACGCCCAGGCCGGGCCTTCCCCGCATCGGGGTGGCCGGCGTGGGCTCGTTGGGATATCACCACGCCCGGATCCTCTCCGGCCTTCCCGGCGTGACGGCGTCCGGCGTCTTCGACACCCGTGCCGAGCGGGCCGCGGAGGTGGCGCAGGCCTTCGGTGTGATGGCGCATCCCTCGCTGGCTGACCTCCTCGAGGCCTCCGATGCGGTGGTGGTGGCCGTACCGACGTCGGATCACGAGTCCGTCGCCTGCCAGGCCCTGTCGCGCGGTGTCCACGTCCTGGTGGAGAAGCCGTTGGCGGCCAGCCTCGCCGAGGCGGATCGGATCCTGGAGGAAGCCCGCCGTCGGGGCGCCATGATCCAGGTCGGGCACGTGGAGCGCTTCAACCCCGTGGTCATGGCGGCCTCCGATCATATCGAGGAGCCGCTCTTCATCGAGTCGCACCGCATGGCGCCGTTCTCGCCACGAAGCACCGACGTGGCGGTGGTCCTCGACCTGATGATCCACGACGTGGACCTGGTGATGCGCCTGGTGGGTAAGCCCATCGTGGAGGTTGCCGCCGTCGGCGTCCCGGTCCTCTCGGGGAACGTGGACATCGCCAACGCGCGACTCACGTTCGAAGGGGGTGCCGTGGCCAACCTCACGGCGAGCCGGGTGTCCCTGGAGCGCATGCGCAAGCTGAGGATCTTCCAGCGCTCGGGGTACGTGAGCCTGGACCTGGCCGAGGGAACGGGAGAGTTCCTGCGCCTGCGCGACGCCCTTCCCGGACTCTCCGGTGCCCCGGTCTCCAAGGAGTTGCGCGCGGAGAACCTGGCGGAGATCGTCGAGCGGATCCCGTTGGAAGGCGCTCCGGGAGAGCCCCTCGCTCGGGAGCTGGAGAGCTTCCGCGACGCCATTCTCGGCGCCCGTTCCCCGGCGGTATCGGGGACCGAAGGGAGGGACGCGCTCGCCGTGACCCTGACCATTCAGCAGAGGATCGAGGCCCATGTCGTTGATTCGCGTACGCCGTAGACGGAAGAAGGAGTGGATCGAGGCCCGCAAGGGCATGCAGGCGGGCCGGCTGCTCGCCCTCCTGGTCCTCACCGGGCTCGTGATCTGGTTCCTGGGCTGGCGCTTCTGACGGAACGCCCGGACGGACCCCCGCGCATCGCCCTACTCGCCGGCGAGCCCTCGGGAGACCATCACGGCGCGGCGCTGGCGCGGGCCCTCAAGACCCGCCTGCCCGGTGTGCGGCTGAGCGGCCTTGGCGGTCCTCTCATGGCCGCCGAAGGCGTGCGTCTCCTGGCCGGTCTGGACGATCTGGCGGTCATGGGCTTCGTGGAGGTGGTGCGCCGCCTCGGCTTCTTCCGGCGTCTGGAGCGGGACGTGCGCCGCCATCTCCAGCGAGAGGCCGTCGATCTCGTGATCCCCATCGACTATCCCGGATTCAATATGCGCATGGCCCGGCACGCGCATGGCATGGGGATTCCGGTGCTCTGGTACATCGCTCCGCAGGTATGGGCATGGAAGGCCGGCCGGGCCCGCAAGCTTGCGGAGACCACCCGCCACGTGGCGGTCATTCTCCCCTTCGAGGTGGACATCCTACGCGCGGCGGGCGCACGCGCCTCCTTCGTGGGGCATCCGCTGCTCGAGCGCCCGGACGACGTGCCTGACGAAGAAGCGTTCCGGGCTCGATGGTCGTTGGACGATCGTCCCGTTCTCGGGCTGTTCCCCGGCTCCCGGGCCCCGGCGGTGGAACGGCACCTGAAGCCCTTCCTCGCCGCGGCCCGGGCCCTGCGCGCGCGGGACGTGGACATCCAGCCCGTCATTGCTCGCGGGTCCACGGTACCGCCGGAGCTGTATGCGGGTGTGGACGTACCGCTGGTGGACGACGCGCGAGCCCTGCTGCGCCACGCCCGGGCCGCCATCGTGAAATCGGGCACGTCGACGCTGGAGGCCGCCCTGGAAGACACCCCGTTCGTCGTCGCCTACCGGACCAGTCGGGTCACGTGGGAGATCGCGCGGCGTGTGGTCCAGGTGGATCACGTGGCGTTGGCGAATCTGGTGGCAGGGGGAAGGGTGGTGCCGGAGCTTCTGCAGGACGAGGTGGTTCCGGAGCGGCTGGCGGACGCTGTGGCACCCCTTCTGGCCCTGGACGGGCCCGAGCGCCGTCATCAGCTGGAAGGGCTCGCCGGTGTGCGCGACGCTTTGGGGGTCCCTGGCGCGTCCGGGCGGGTGGCCGATCTGGCCGTGAAGCTTCTGGGAGGTCAAGGGTGAGTGATCTCAAGTACCAGGCCGCCGGTGTCGTGGGCACGGGGCTGGTGGGCGCGCTCTTCCTCACAACCCGCGTTCGACGTGTGGGTGAGGCCCACCTCCGCCGCTTCCGGGACCAGGGGCAGCCTGTCGTGTTCACCTTCTGGCACGGGCAGCTCCTCCCGCTGGTCCACTACCACCGGGGTGAAGGCATCGTCGTCCTCGTGAGCGAGCACGGCGACGGAGAGTACGTCACCCAGGTCATCGAACGGTATGGATTCGGGACGGTCCGCGGATCCAGCACTCGCGGTGGAACCAAGGGATTGAAGGGCCTGGTGCGCGCCGCCCGCCAAGGGCACGACCTGGCTCTGACGCCCGACGGACCCCGAGGACCTGCCGGAGTCTTCAAGCCGGGTGCGTTGGCCGCGGCGCAGATGACCGGCGCTCCGGTGGTCCCCGGAGTGGTGGGGTCCAGCTCGGGTTGGCATGTCCGCAGCTGGGACGGATTCTTGATCCCCAAGCCGCTGGCCCGGATCACCATCGAGTACCTGGCGCCGCGTTTCGTTCCCAGGGATGCCACCCGCCGGGACCTGGCGGACATGGCACTGGAGATCCAATCCGAGCTCAACGCGACCACGGCGCGCCTCAACCCCGGGGGCTGGCCGGTGAGGGAGCGCGGCAAAGGGTGAGCCTGGCGGGGGCCGTGCGTGGATCGTGGGACGGACGTCCCGTCGGCTGGGCTCGGATGCTGCCTGCGCTCACCGCTCCTTTGGCTCTGGTGTGGAAGGCTGTCACGGCGGCGAAGAATCTCCGGTGGGATCGCCACCCACCCGGGCCGGTTCCCGGGCTCAGTGTGGTGTCCGTGGGCAACCTGGCCGTGGGCGGCACGGGCAAGACCCCCGTGTCGCGATGGGTGGTGGAGCAGCTGACGGCCCGGGGGGTCCGGTGCGCCGTGGTGCTCAGCGGCTACGGACGGGAC
>CAYGKI010000177.1:0-7066 GCA_964350235.1 uncultured Gemmatimonadaceae bacterium
TTCCGGCTGGACGAGCTCACCGCCTGGGACGTGATGGTGCCTCGCGTGGACGTCTTCGCGTGGAAGCAGGACAAGAAGCTCAGCGAGATCATCGACGAGCTGCCCGACGTTCCGTACAGCCGGGTCCCGGTGTACGGCGACTCGGTGGACGACGTCACCGGTATCGTCTACGTGCGTGAGGCGTACCAGCGCTACGCAAGGGGCGAGCACGGGTTGCTGCTGGGCGACATGGCCCGGCCGCCCTTCTTCGTCCCGGGCTCCCTGCCTCTGACCCAGCTCCTCACCGCGTTCCAGGCCCGCCGGATCCACATGGGGATCGTGGCCGACGAGTTCGGGGGCACCGACGGCCTGGTCACGCTGGAGGACGTCCTCGAAGAGCTGGTGGGCGAGATCCACGACGAGACGGACGTGGAGGAAGCAGGCATCGACCGCATCGCCGACGATGTCATCGAGTGCGACGGGAGCGCGGACATCCGCGACCTGAACGAGCTCATGGACATGGATCTTCCCAACGCCGAGCACCGCTCTGTGAACGGGTTCATCCTGGAGGAGCTTGGTCACGTTCCGTCCACGGGAGATCGCCTGGAGCGCGCGGGCGTGCGCATCGAGATCATGGAGGCGACGGAGACGCAGGTGCTCCGGGTACGCCTCACCCGCCTCGACGAGGAGCCCGCGGAGCGCGAGAGTTCCTAGGAGCCGCAAGGATCGGGTGACGCCCGCCCCGGCGCGGCGCCCCCGCCGCGCCACGCAGCAACGGACCCGGCAACCAGCATCCCTCGAACCCCACGGGACATGGCCCTCATCCTCCCCTTCAACGGGAAGACGCCCGTCATCCACCCTTCCGCCTTCGTGGCGCCCACGGCGGTCCTCATCGGCGACGTGACGGTGGGAGAGGACAGCAGCATCTGGTTCGGCGCGGTCCTCAGAGGCGACAATCCCAGCCACGGCATCGTGGTGGGGCCTCGAACCAGCGTGCAGGACAACTGCGTGGTCCACGTGGGAGACTGGGGCCCGACGGTCATCGGTACCGATGTCACCGTGGGGCACGGCGCCAAGTTCGAGAGCTGCGTCATCGGGGACCGGACCGTGGTGGGGATGAACGCGGTCATCCTCCAGAACGCCGTCATCGGAGAGGAGTGCCTGCTGGCGGCCAACACCGTGATCCTGGAAGGGAGGGAGATCCCTTCCAGGAGCTTGGTGGCCGGCGTACCCGGCACGGTGAAGAAGACCCTCGCCGGCTCGGCGGCGCGATGGATCGAGGGAGGTGGGCAGCACTACGTCGACCTGAGCCGGCAGTATCTCGCCGACGGCGTGGGGACCGTGGAGTGACGAGCGAGCCCGTTCCGCCCGTCCCACCCGCCCCCGAGCCGGCGCCCACGCTGTGCGACCTGTGCGGCAGCCCCATGATCGACCGGCACTGCAAGCTGGCCTGCCCCTCGTGCGGCTATCAGCGTGACTGCTCCGATCCGTAACGGGTCGCCCCGGGCCACCTCGGAGCAGCTCGAAGAAGCGTACCGGGCCGGCACCCGGGCTACCATCGGAGCCCTCTCCGCCAGCGGCGTGCTCGCAGTGGTGAAGATCACCGCCGGCTTCGCGGGCAACTCGTTCGCTCTGGTGGCGGACGGTGTGGAATCGGTGCTGGACCTCCTCGGATCGGTGCTGGTCTGGAGCGGCCTGCGGCTGAGCTCCGAGCCGCAGACGCCCGAGTTCCCCTACGGCCGGGGCAAGGCCGAGCCCCTGGCCGCCCTGATCATCGCGGTCATCCTCCTGACCGCCGCCGCCGGCATCGCATACGGCGCCGTCCACGAGATCCTGACCCCGCACAGCCCCCCGGAGGCCTTCACCCTATGGGTGCTGCTGGGCGTGGTCGTCACCAAGGAGCTGGTGTTCCGCTACCTCACCCGCAGAGGGACGGACGTGGGGAGCCAGGCCATGGTGGCGGACGCCTGGCATCATCGGTCCGACGCCATCACCTCCCTCGCCGCGTTCGTGGGCATCTCGCTGGCCCTGGTCATGGGTGAGGGTTGGGCTCCGGCGGACGACTGGGCGGCCCTTGTGGCCTGCGGCGTCATCGGCTGGAACGGCGTGCGGTTGCTCCGCGGGGGCCTCCGGGAGCTGCTGGACGCCGCGGCGCCGCCGGAGGTCCGGACGAGGATACGCGAGATCGCCGCCACCGTACCCGACGTGCACGGGATCGACGAGGTCCGGGTCCGCCGCAGCGGGCTGGTCTACCTCGTGGACATCCACGTGGAAGTGGATGGGAGGCTGACCGTGAGCCGTGGCCACCAGATCGGCCACGCGGTGAAGGACAGCCTACTGGGGTCGGAGCTCCCCATTCTGGACGCGTTGGTACACGTGGAGCCCCACCGCGCCGACGAGGCCCGCCCGACGTCAGGCGGGTAGGCCCACCACGCTGGTGAGGTACCAGGCCACCATGCCGTCGCCCCACGCGTAGGCCATGGCCGCCGCCGCCGCGAGGAAGACGCCGAGCGGGATCAACCTCTTGGACAGCGAGGCGATGGGCCCGAAGACCACCAGGGCCAGCAAGGATCCGATGAAGAGGGTGAGGACCACGCCCCACACCCCCAGAAACGCTCCCACCATCATCATCATCTTGATGTCTCCTCCTCCCATGGCCTGGTCCACGCCGGCCTCCTCCAGGCGGCCGGGGCTGATCCGGCGGATGATCCACGTGCCGGCCACGCCCACGAGCCACAGGACGCCGAACCCCACCGCCGCGCCCAGGAGGGATGCCCGGAGATCGACGCCGCCGGGAAGGAGCGAGAGCCCCGCGCCCACCACGGCGCCACCGATGGAGAACTGGTCCGGGATGATGTAGAAGCGCGCGTCGGAAATGGCGATCCCGAACAGCATGGTGAGGAAGAGGCTTCCCCGCGCGGCCTCCCAGGTCAGCCCGTAGGCCGCGAAGACCCCCGCCCACAACAGCGCGGTCGTGAGCTCCACCAGCGGGTACTGGACCGAGATGGACTCACCGCACCACCGGCATCGGCCCCGGAGCAGCAGCCAGCTGAACACCGGTATGTTGTCGTACCAGCGGACGGGCTGGTCGCAGCTCGGACAGTGGGACGGCGGCGAAACCACCGACTCGTCCACCGGCCAGCGGAGCGAGCATACGTTCAGGAACGAGCCCAAGGTGAGGCCGAAGAGGCCCATCACCACAGGGGCGAACCACGCCTCAACCACGGGAAGCCTCCCCGGCGGTCCGCTGGAATTCAGCCATCGAGATCATCGCTCTCCACTCGTCGGGCGCATGAGGGCGTCCCTGGTCAGGCCGTAGATCAGTATGGAGCCGGCCACGCCTACGTTCAGTGATTCCGCCGGTCCCCGCATGGGAACCGAAACCAGGGCACGGGCGGCACGGGCCAGCTCCGGCCGGGCGCCGTTCCCTTCGTTGCCCACCACCAGCGCCACGGGGCCGGGAGGCTCAAGGCCTCCCACGTCCCGGCCACCGGCGTCGGCGACCAGGATCCCGACGCCGCTCTCGGCGCAGGTCTCCACCAGAGTCTCGGCATCCGTGCGCGCCAACGGAATCCGGAACGCCAAACCGGCCGACGCCCTTACCGCTTTGGGGCCCCATAGATCCACCGTGCCGTCCAGAGCCACCACGCCGTCCAGGCCGAAAGCCACGGCGGCGCGGACCAGCGTACCCGCATTCCCGGGATCCTGGACGCCGTCCAGAACCAACCAGCGTCCCGGAACCAGGGCACCGACGGGCACGTCGCGTTCCTCCGTCACCAGAAGCACACCCTGCGGCGTCTCGGTGTCCGACAAAGCTTCGAGCTCGGAGTCGGACACCCGGCGGACGTCCACGCGGAGGTCCTGGAGCCTGGCCATCAGGGCTCCGCCACCCGGCCGATCCTCCAGCCGCTCGGAGACCACGGCGAAGCGTGGGCGGGCTCCTCCGTCCAGGGCCGTGTCGACGGCTCGGACGCCCTCCACCAGAACGAGCGCCTCCCGGGCTCGCCCCTTCCTGGTCTTGAGCCGCTGTACGAGGCGCGCCGCCCGTTGGCTCAACACCCCCGGACGCGACACGTTATCATCGTCGCTCACTTCGCCCACCTCTCCTTTCCGAACGGGATCCCATGACGCCCGAGCCCACGCTTCCCGTCGCCGTCACCATCGCCGGAAGTGATTCCGGTGGCGGAGCGGGCATCCAGGCCGACCTGAAGACGTTCCATCAGCTCGGGGTGTTCGGCACCAGCGTGATCACGGCCGTGACGGCGCAGAACACCCTCGGGGTCACGGCGGTCCACGCCATCCCACTGGAGGTGGTGCGTGCCCAGCTCGACGCCGTCGCCTCCGACCTGGCACCGGTGGCGGCGAAGACGGGCATGCTGGCCACGGCGAGCCTGGTGCGCGAAGTGGCGGAGGGGCTCGAGCGGCACGGGCTGCGCAGGTACGTCCTGGACCCGGTCATGGTGGCCACCAGCGGCGACCGGCTCCTGGATCAGGAGGCGGAGGCCGAGCTCCGCGACCGGCTCATGCCCCTGGCCACGGTGGTGACCCCGAACCTGCACGAGGCGGGGATCCTCACCGGGAAGCCCGTTCTCGACGAAGACGACATGCGCGAGGCTTCGCGGACGCTGGTGGAGCTCGGGGCGCAAGCGGCCCTGGTCAAGGGTGGGCACCTGGAAGGCGGCGCCGTGGATATCCTTTGGGACGGGAACGAGGAGCGGGTGTGGCGACGCGAGCGGATCCCCACCCGCCACACCCACGGGACCGGGTGCACCCTTTCCGCGGCGGTGGCGGCCGGGCTCACGGCGGGGCGACCCCTGCACGACGCCGTGGACCGCGCGCTCCGCTTCGTGGCGGCGGCCATCGCCACGGCCCCGGGCCTGGGGGCGGGGCACGGTCCCGTGAATCACTTCGCGTCCCCGGACTGATCCGACTCGGCCATGCGGGCCGTGACGGCCACCAGGAGGTCGGCGAGCTGGACCCCGGCCCGGTCGCCCACCTCCAGGACTTCGTCGTGGCTCAGGGGTCGCCCCGTGCGCCCGGCGGCGGCGTTGGTGACCATGGAGAACGCCAGGCAACGGAGGCCCCTGGCCCTGGCCGTGACGACCTCGGGGACGGTGGACATGCCCACCACGTCCACCCCTAGGCGCGCCAGCATGCGGATCTCCGCCGGTGTCTCGAAGGAGGGGCCCAGCACGGCGCCGTAGACGCCGCGCTTCAGGGGCTGCCCGAGTCGGGTCGCCTCGGCTTCCGCCAGCGCGATGAGCGCCCGGTCGTACGCCTCGGTCATATCTGGAAAGCGCGGCTCCCCCGCCCGGACCGGGCCGACCAGGGGATTCATGCCCTGAAGGTTCACGTGGTCCTCGAGCACCACCAGGTCGCCCGGCTCCAGGTCGTCGCGGATCCCTCCGGCGGCGTTGGTGGCGACGAGCGCGGTGGCGCCCAACTCGGCGGCCACGCGCACGGTGAGTCCCAGGGTCGCGGGGCCGTGGCCCTCGTACGCGTGGAAGCGGCCGGACTGGAGCATCACCGGAAGTCCACCCAGGCGCCCCAGCACGAAGCGTCCGGCGTGGCCCACCACGGAGGTGGACGGCATGCCCGGAAGGGACTCGAAGGGAACCTCCACCGGTTCCTCCACCCGCCCGGCCACGGCGCCGAGCCCCGAGCCGAGGACCACCAGGGCGACCGGAGGAGGGCCGCCTCGTGCCGCGATGGCCCGGGCGACGGTGGGGACGTCCATGCCGTCTCCCGACGCACCCTCCCTCACCACGGTCCACCCCCGTGACCTACCCGGGGCACCCGGCTCCGGCCTCGGGTCCGGGTCCCCCGCTTCCTCAGCGGCAGCGCCAGGACGAGCCCGGCCACGAAGCCGCCCACATGCGCCATGTACGCCACGCCCCCACCGGCACCGGGGGGCGACAGGGTCGAAGCGAAGAGCTGAATGAGCATCCAATACCCCAGCATCATCCAGGCGGGCAGCGGGATGACGCGGACGAAGAGGAAGAAGAAGAACAGCGTGTCCACCCGTGCCCTCGGGTACATGACGAGATAGGCGCCCATGACCCCGCTCACCGCACCCGACGCACCGACCATGGGCGTGGCGGCCCCCGGTGCGGAGGCGATCTGCGCCGCCGCCGCCAGGCAGCCGGCGACGAGGTAGAAGCCCAGGAACCGCACGTGGCCCATGGCATCCTCGACATTGTTCCCGAAGATCCAGAGGAACCACATGTTCCCCACGATGTGCATCCAGCCGCCGTGGAGGAATATGGACGTGAGCGCCGCTTGCCACGTGAGTCCACCCATGGCGCAGGGCGCCGGACCCGAGCCCCCGGCACGCCCCGTGACCTCGGCGGGAATCACACCGTAGGTACAGATGGAGTCCCCCAGGGCGTTCAGGGAGAGGCCGCCGCCCTGCACCATCACCCAGACCGCCGTCGTGATCCCGATGAGGAGCACCGTGCCCAGGGGCATCAGCTCGGTGGGATTCTCGTCGCGGAGGGGAAACACGTGGGCGTGGCTCGGGTCGGTGTGGGCGGCGGAAGTGGGAAAGCTATCGGCTGCCGCGCCGTGGGCGTAATGCCGCGAGGCCTCCGCCGCCGCATCGCGTCGCTGCCACTTTGGCGCGCCCCCCCTCCCAAGCCCGCCAAACCGGCGCGAAAAACCTCCCCTTCACCGGCACGTGGCTTGCATTCGAAGCCCTCCGGAACGGCGGGACCCGTCCCGTCCCCGCGGCCCGTAAGACGGGACGCTGCAACCGACGAACGCGAACAGTCGCCGCTCGAGAGTGCCCATGGTGGACTCGCTCGAGCCCCAAACACGTGAGGAGGACATGGGCAAAGTCATCGGAATCGACCTCGGAACCACGAACTCGGTGGTCGCGGTCATGGAGGGCGGAGAGCCCGTCGTGATCCCGAACGCCGAGGGTGGGCGGACGACCCCTTCGGTGGTTGGCTTCACCAAGGACGGAGAGCGACTGGTGGGTCAGGTGGCCCGGCGTCAGGCCATCACCAACCCCGAGAACACGGTCTTCTCCATCAAGCGCTCCATGGGGGGCAACCACAGCGAGGGGCAGGAGGAGGAGAGGCTCGTC